>JABSPI010000018.1 GCA_013214365.1 Erythrobacter sp. | reverse complement strand
AAAGCAACCTCCGTTTTGCCAAAGCCGACATCCCCGCAAACGAGCCGATCCATCGGCTTCCCGCTTTCCAGATCGCGCAGAACATCGGCAATAGCGGCGTCTTGGTCTTCGGTTTCTTCCCAAGGGAAACGATCAACGAATTGATTGAAGCTGGCCTCTTCGGCTTCGAATACGGGCGCTTTCTTGAGCGCGCGCTGCGCCGCCACCTTCATCAATTCACCCGCAATCGCGGTGATGCGCTCTTTGAGCCGGGCGCGGCGTTTCTGCCATGCCTCGCCGCCCAATCGGTCGAGCACAACGGAATCCTCGCTCGAGCCATACCGGCTGAGCACGTCGATATTCTCGACCGGGATAAACAGCTTGTCGCCGCCGTGATATTCGAGCGCCACGCAATCATGCTGGCTCTTGCCCACGCTAACCGGTTCAAGGCCGAGATATTTGCCAATCCCGTGTTCGACGTGGACCACCAAATCCCCGCGCGAGAGTGCTTGGAGTTCGGCCAGAAAAGCATCGGCGCCTTTGCGCTTTTTCTTGCGCCGGACCAACCGGTCGCCGAGCATATCCTGCTCTGTCACCAGTTCGATAGTGTCGTTGGCAAAGCCGGTGTCCAGCGGCAAAACCATTGCCGCGGTTTGACCCTTTGCTGCCAGACCCTGAGCCGCTTGCCAGCTATCCGCGACAATCGCAGGCGATCCGGCTTCGCCAAGGATAGCGGTGATGCGCTTGGCGCTGCCGATTGAATAGGCGGCGATGAGCGATTTGCGTCCCGCTTTGCGAATATCGCCGAAATGGCGCGCGGCGGCTTCGTAGACATTATCGCCGCGCGCACGCTCCGGAGCAAAGTCACGCGAAGCTTTGAAACCAAAATCTATCGAGCTGTCGGCCTCAGGGGCGGCAAACACGCTCGCACGGTGGGCCTTGACATGGGCAAGACCGGCGGTGAATTCCTCAGCCGAGAGATACAGCGCATCTTTGGCCAGCGGGCGGTATGATCCGGTGCGCTCCGAGGCGACGCGGCCGCGCTGCTCGTGGTAATCGGCAATATCGCCGATGCGCTCTTCACCAGCGCCAAGTGCGGCCTGATCAATCACCACCACATCGCCATCGCTCAAATGATCGAACAATGTTGCCAGCTTGTCCTCAAACAGCGGCAGCCAATGTTCCATCCCGGCGAGCCTGCGGCCATCACTGACGGCTTCATACAGGGGGTCTTGCGTCGATGCCGCGCCGAACAATTCGCGATAGCGGCTGCGGAAACGTTTGATTGTCTCCTCATCCACCAGGGCTTCTGAGGCGGGCAGCAGGAGATGTTCATTAAGCACGCCGGTCGAGCGCTGCGTATTGGGATCAAACAGGCGCAGGCTTTCCAGCTCATCACCGAAAAAATCGAGCCGCAAACCTTCGTCGAGCGAGGAGGGGAAAATGTCGACAATCGACCCGCGCACAGCAAATTCGCCGTGATCAACAACCGTGTCAGTGCGCGAATAACCCTGCCTTGTGAGCAATGCGGCGAGGCTTTCGTGCCCGATCGTAGTGCCCGGTTTGAACCCGCGCACGCTCTCGCGGATGCGGAAAGGGGTGAGCACACGCTGCAATACGGCGTTGACGGTGGTGACCAACAATTGTGCATCGCCCGCCGGATATTGCAGGCGAAACAGCGTCGAAAGGCGCGCTGCACTCACGGATAGTGCNGGCGAGGCGCGGTCATAGGGCAGGCAATCCCAAGCCGGAAATTCCAGCACCTCGACTTCTGGCGCAAAAAACCGTGCAGCCTCCGCAATCGAATGCATGGCCGCATCGTCAGGGGCGATGAAAACCGCGCGATTGTATGCAGATCCGCTCTTCAGCCTCGCCGCCGCACGCGCGAGATCGCTCATCACCAGTGGCTGGCTGCCACGGGGTAAAGATGACAGCGTCAGCGGAGCGTCCGCTGTGAGAATGCGGTTGAGATCGGGCATATTCAATTCAAAGGTTTTGGGGCGGCGCTGGTTCCCGCATCGGCGGGCGGCGCGCTTTAGCTGGGTATGTCGACGTAGTCGAGTTTCTGCATCTTTTCGATCATCGTGCCCGCAAAACGTTCGGGAACGGGCGCGGTTTGCAAGCCCCAAGCCATGATATCGACGTCGTCTTCGGCCAGCAGATCCTCGAACCAGTCCATCTCTGCCTCGCCCCATTCCTGCGAATAGCGGTCAAAATAACCGCCGATCATATAATCGGCTTCGCGCGTGCCACGATGCCATGCGCGAAATTTGGCACGGGCAAGGCGGGTTTCTAAGCTGGGCATATCAGACATGATTGTTGAAGTAAGGCACTCGCCCAAAGGGTTCAAGCGGGTATAGACAGTCATTATGCGGCCCGACATTCTCAATCCCTTATTCGCTGAAAGCCAGACGCTTGATGGTGTCGGGCCCAAAGTGGCCAAGCCGCTTGAGAAGCTGGGGCTCACGCGGGTGAAGGATTTGGCCTACCATCTGCCCGAACGGTTTGTGACGCGGCGGGTGATCGCTGACCTCGACCATGGCGCAGAAGGCGAACAGGTGATCATCGCGCTCACGGCGACCGAACACCGGGCCGCGCGCAATCCCGGACGCGGGCCCTACCGCGTCATGGCGCAAGATGAAGCGGGCAATATCTGCGCGTTGACCTATTTTGGCCGCGCCTCTTACACAGCGAAAAAACAGCTGCCCGTGGGTGAGAAACGCTGGGTTGCGGGACGGCTCGATCGCTATGGCGATATGCTGCAAATCGTTCATCCTGATCATGTGGAGACCAGTTCCGCGGCGCATTTGGCGCGGGTCAATGAGCCGGTTTACGCCCTATCCGAAGGTTTGACCCAACCCAAAATTGCCGGATTGGTGGCGCAATCGCTGGAGCGGGTTAGCGCATTGCCCGAATGGATTGAGCCGGGCCAATTTGAAAGGGCAGCTTGGCCAGCGTGGAGCGACGCGCTCAAACTGGCGCATAAAGACGGGCACGAACAGGCCCGCGATCGGCTTGCTTATGACGAATTGCTCGCCAACAGCCTCGCTCTGCTGCTCGTGCGTGCCGATGGTCGCCGCCGCCGCGGCCAGGCTTTGGTCGGCGATGGCGCTCTGCGGGCAAAGCTTGATCTCCCGTTTGAAATGACCGGCGCGCAAAAACGCTCGGTCGCCGAGATCGAAGGCGATATGCGGCAAGAGGCGCCCATGTTGCGCTTGCTGCAGGGGGATGTGGGGGCGGGTAAAACCGTTGTTGCGCTCGAGGCGATGCTGATCGCGGTGGAAGCGGGCAAGCAGGCTGCCTTGCTCGCCCCGACCGAGATCCTCGCACGCCAGCATTTCGAAACATTGCGCGCCATGGCGGCGCCGACCGGCGCACAGGTCGCCTTATTAACCGGCCGTGCCAAAGGGCGCGAACGTGAGGGGCTGCTTATGGGCCTGCTCAATGGCGATATCGATATCCTCGTCGGCACTCATGCCATCTTTCAGGACGCCGTGACATACCGGGATCTTGGGCTGGTGGTGATTGATGAACAACACCGTTTCGGGGTGCAGCAAAGATTGTCGCTCGCCGCAAAGGGGAGGGCCGCGCCGCACACTTTGGCGATGACCGCCACCCCGATCCCGCGCAGCCTTACTCTGGCGCAATATGGTGAGATGGATGTCAGCCGGCTCGATGAATTGCCGCCCGGGCGCCAAGCGATCGACACTCTGGTATTTCCCCAAAGCCGGATGGAGGAAATGGTCGCCGGGGTGGAGCGCCATCTGGCGACTGGCCAGCAGGCCTATTGGGTGTGTCCGATGGTGCGCGAGGCCAATGGCACCTATCAAAGCGATGACATCGCCGCCGCCGAGGCGCGCTATGCGGCGTTGAGCGAACGGTTTGGCGATGCGGTTGTGATGGTTCACGGGCAACTCAAACCGGAAATCAAAGACGCCAATATGGAACGCTTTGCCAGCGGCAGGGCCAAGCTTCTGATTGCGACCACGGTGATCGAGGTGGGCGTTGACGTGCCCAGCGCCACTTTGATGGTGATCGAACAGGCGGAGCGTTTCGGTTTGGCCCAGTTGCACCAATTGCGCGGCCGAGTGGGGCGGGGATCGGAAAAAAGCCGCTGCGTGCTGCTGCGCGGGGAGACATTGTCGGAAACCGGCAAGAAGCGGCTGTCTTACATCAAAGAATCACAAGACGGCTTCTTCCTTGCCGAAAAAGATCTGGAATTGCGCGGTGGGGGCGAATTGTTGGGCACGCGCCAATCGGGCGATGCCGCGTTTAGGATCGCTGATCTTGAACAAGTGCAAAAACTGCTCCCCGCTGCGCATGCCGATGCGCGGTTGCTGATCGAACGCGATGGCGGGCTTACATCTGCGCGGGGCGAGGCGGCGCGGGTGCTGCTTTATCTGTTTGAACGCGATTGGGGTGTGCAATTGCTGCGTGGGGGGTGATCTTTGACGTTGGTTGCGCCTCAAATCGGATTTAAACGGACTGGGCCTATGCCTGAGCCGGTTTTGCGCCAAATTGCAGGATCAGCGCATTGACCGCTTCATTGATTGTTCGCCAACACGCCTCAAACCCGGCATCATCGCCGTAATAGGGGTCGGGAACAGCTTCGCCCTTGCGGTGATTGAGAACGTCGAGCAACAAACCGATCTGGGCGGTTGAATGACGCGGCTTGCGGGCATTGATGGCCGCCAAATTGCTCTTATCCATCGCGAAAATGTGCGTGTAGCGCTCAAAGTCGGCGCTCGATAATTGCTGTCCGACCGCAAGCGAGATGTCGACATTGTGTGCCTGCGCTGTGGCTATGGCACGAGGATCAGGATGCTCGCCAATATGATAGGCCGCAGTACCAACCGAGCCCACCTCGATATCCAGCCCGTTTTTGAACGCGGCTTCTCGCAGTGCACCTTCGGCCATCGGGGAACGACAGATATTCCCCAAGCAGACGAAGAGAACCGCAGCTCTCTTATTTTTCCCCATTGCCATGCGGCCAAGTAGCTGAGCGATAGAGATAATTGCAAGTATGAATGTGCGCCTTGCTTTACCTCAACTTAAGCACAAATAATCGTTTCCATTAGAGCCGGACCCGCGCTTAGGCAGCTTTGGCCGGAAAGGGTTGCGTGCTGCGCAAGGTTTCTTCAGTCATGCGGCGGATATTGACCTTGGCTTTGAGCCGTGCGCCCAGCAGCGCCGTGCCCGAAACCTTGCGCTGAACAAACAGGGTTTCAACCGGAGGAAAGGCCCATGTCTCTTTGTCCTGCGCAATTTCCCAACCCTCATCACGCAGCAGGGGGATGAAGGCGCGATCACCAAAATCGAAGGGTTTGTCCTCGCGCATTTCGCCGATCACGATGTCGACCATTTTATTGACCCGTTCGGGGTGTTTTTCAAACACGATCGGCATCATGAATCCCGCCTCAATCGTGGCCTCGATCACTTTGTCACGATTGCCCGCCAATCCGGCTTGCAACATTTTGCGATAGCCATTGGCCACATCCTTATCGACCGGGCGGCAAGCGCCAAAGTCGAGTAAAATAATCTCGCCGGTTTCGCGCCGATAGCGGTAATTGGCGAAGTTTGGATCGGTTTGCATCACCCCAAATTCGAACAATTCGCGCGCGACCAATCGCATCAAGCGAGCCATGGTTTCATCACGGCGTTGATCACTTTCCTGATCGAGGCGCTCGATTGATACCCCTTCTTCAAAACTCATGGCGAGGATTGACCCGCGCGTCAGACCTTGGTGCAGCCGCGGCACCACAAAACCTGGCTCGCCTTCTAACATGCGGCGGTAGAGCTCCATTTGCTCACCTTCGCGTTGGTAATCGGCCTCTTCATGCAATTGTTGCTTGGCCACGGCGAGGAGTTTGTCGACCTCCAGCTCAGGCGGCGCAAAGCCAGCAATTTTGAGCAGTGTCATGACATTGTCGACATCGCTGTCGATGCTTTTCGCAATGCCGGGATATTGCACCTTTATGGCCAATTCCTCGCCATCGCGTGTCATTGCCTTGTGAACTTGCCCGATACTGGCCGCCGCGATGGGGCGCGGGTTGAACCATTTGAATTGCCGACGCCAATCATTGCCCCATTCGGACCGCAACACCGTGTCGAGCTGCTTGGTTGGCATGAAATTGGCCTGATCACGCAGGCGCGCAAGAATTTCGGACAGCTCAGCGGGGAGAAAATCGCCCGCGTCCAAGCTGATCATCTGGCCCATTTTCATCGCCGCTCCGCGCAAATGCGAAAGCCGGTCGGTCAAACGTTTCACATTGCCGGGGGTCAGGATCAGGTCGCGCGGATTGATCGGTTCGCCGCTGCTCAATCGCCGTGCGCCTTCCGCGGCCATTCCGCCAGCGACCCCGCCGACCAGACGGCCAAACGCGCCGATGCGGGCGATCCGGCCCGCCGGGACGGCCTTTTCGCGCGACCTGTCATTTTTATCTGTCGAGTTGTGATCGTCTTGGGCCACTTGAGGCGGTTTCCTCTGCTTTGAGGATTGTCGGAAAACTGCATGGGTAGAACGGATATGCGAGCGGCTCGTTCCCGGCTGTCTCACTCACCTAGTAGGTAGGCTTCAACTGATGCAAAGCCCACCATCAACCGGCAGGCTTTGACCGGTGATATAATTGGAATGCGGCGATGCGAAGAACACGGCGAGACCTTCCAGCCCTGCATGATCGCCGGGCCGGCCCAGCGGAATGCGGCGCGACATCCATTGGGCAAATTTGGGATCAGCCCGCGCGGTGAGCGGGGTTTCATAATAACCAAACAACAGCGCATTGGCCGTAATTTGATAGCGCGCCAATTCGAAGGCTGCACCGCGGGTAAGACCGTTTACCGCAGCCTTCGACGCGGCATAGTCCGAGCTTTTGTTCACCCCCATGATCGATTGACCCGAAGATGTCGCGATCAGCTTGCCTCCCGGATCGCCTTGCTCCGCGCGTTCGATCATATGGCGCGAGACATGTTTGTAGACGATGGCTGGGCCGCGTGCATTGACCGCCTGAACCGCATCCCACCCTTCCACCGTCATATCAGGAATGCGCGTGCCCGCGCCCGAACGACCGGCATTGGCGAAGGCGCAATCTATCCGTTCAAACCTATCGAGCGTCGCGGCCATGGCCTGCTCAACCTCGTCTTCCTCCACCACATCACAGCGCAGAGCGACGAGGCCGCCAGTCCCGCCTAGCGCGGTCAATTGCGCCAGCGCATCAGCGTTTTTATCCGCATCACGTGCCCAAATGGCGACATTTGCACCGGCCTTCACCAATCCGCGCGCCATTCCCAAGCCAAGGCCGCTATTGCCGCCGGTGATGATTGCGGTGTGACCGCTCAAATCGAACAAATCCATAATCACGCTGGGTGCAGCAAATCGGTTCTGGCTGCAAGCATATGGATCCCAAGTGGACTTTCGCGCGTAGGAGCTTGCATGACTGACAAAGCACCAACCGAAACGGGATCCGATCAAGATGCTGATCGCTCGCTTACTCCGGCTGCGATATGGCTGGGCTATNCCGGGCTTTTGCCTCAAATTTTGTGCGTCGCGCTGGCTGGGGGCGGGCATGAATACGCCTTTACGGCGTTGGCCGGGGGCTTTGCCTATGGAGCGGCGATTTTCAGCTTTCTTGGCGGTGTGTGGTGGGGGCAGGCGATTGCCTCAGGCCGCGCAGGCGCGGGGGCCTATATGGTCGCCGTGATGCCCAGCCTGCTTGCGGTTGCACTGTTTCTGCCGTGGAGTTTTGGGTGGGAATGGCCGGGGCCTGCGCTGTTTTATCTGGGGACGTTGATCGCATTATCGCCGCTGGTGGATCGCGCGCTGGGTTTTGCGAAGCCGGATTTCATTCGGCTGCGTATCCATTTGTCGGTCGGGCTGGGTGTGCTTACGATAATCTTGGGTTTTGTGGCCGAAGCGATCGTCTAATCCTCTGAATAATGACTTGTTTTTTTGCGTTGTCACAATCCTGCCACTTTGTGAGATAATAGTACGCGATCGTTCGGATGGGCCGGCTTTATCGGTCGGCCGTTCCAAATCGACTATCGAACAGGGAACATTGAACAGGGGGGTCGCATGACCACAAAACTCAAGACATCTGCGCCGCTAAGGGCGCTTGCGTTTTCGATTTTAGCGCTGTTTCTGGGCGCGCAGACCGCGATGGCGTGCACGGGCATTGTGCTGCGTTCTGCCGATGGCGGCACTGTGCCGGCGCGCACGATGGAGTTCGCGTTTGACATCGACTCAAACGTCTTGGCTATTCCTGCCGGGACCGAGATTGAAACGCTTGGGCTGGACCCGGAGAACACCGGTTTCACTTTTACTGCGAAATATGGCTTTCTGGGCGCCAACGGCTTGGATAAGCAGATCGTATTCGATGGGATGAACACGCAGGGGCTCTATTTCGGCGCTTTCTACTTCGCCCAGAACGCCCAGTTCGGCACCGTAAGCGATGAAAACCGCGACCGGGCAGTGTCATCGGAAGAAATGGGCAATTGGGTCTTGGGTCAGTTCGCGACAGTTGATGAAGTCGTGGCCGCCTTGCCGTCGATCGAAGTGGTGGGCAGCTATATCGAAGAGATCAACGGCTTTGCCCCTTTCCATTACGCGGTGACTGATCGTACCGGCGCATCGGTGGTGATCGAATACACCAAAGACGGCATGAAAGTGCATGAAAACACGGTGAATGTCGTCACCAACAATCCGACCTATGACTGGCACCTTACCAATCTTGCCAATTATGTCGGTCTGCAACCGCGCAATGTCGAAGCGATCGAGGTGGGAACCCAAAGCATCCGTCCCTTCGGTCAAGGCAGCGGCATGCTGGGCCTGCCTGGTGACATGACCTCGCCGACCCGGTTTGTGCGCGCGGTGGCCTTTGCCAACACATCCTTGCCGTCCGAAACGACGGACGATGCGATCTTCAAGGCATTCCACATCTTGAACGTGTTCGACATTCCCAAAGGCGCCATTCGCGAGGCAGACCCGAATGTGCCACTCACCGATTACACCTTGTGGACCTCGGCGGCCGACACGTTGAATATCGTCTATTATTACAAGACCTACATTAGCCAGTCGGTTGAATCGGTCGATGTAAGGGCGGTGTTCGAAGGCTTGACCGAGCCCAAAATCATCGAGATGGAAAGCGGCTTTCAAGTGCGCGACCGCACCGCTGATTTCGCTGAGTAATCATACGCCAGAGAAAGAAGGGGCCGCTTTGCGGTCCCTTTTTTTGTGCCAGCCAAATGCATGCGCGCCCGCAGGCGTTCAGCCATGCATGCAGTGCCTTGTACGTGCCAAATTGCAGGTGAATTGGTCGGGGAGAGAGGATTCGAACCTCCGGCCCCTGCCTCCCGAAGACAGTGCTCTACCAGGCTGAGCTACTCCCCGACCGTGTCGTGCCCCGAGCGAAATGAACCGCACAGGGCCGAGGCAAGGGGCGCCCTATAAGTGTGGATAGCACTGGTGGCAAGCGGACAATTCACGACTATACCGGTTGTATGTCCAGCGCACCGCTTTCCCCACCCAACGGATTCGTCCACCATCCCGAGCAAGCCTATCTCGATCTGATGCGTCAGATATGGGCCAGTGGCAGCGAGCGGGTGGATCGCACCGGGGTCGGCACGCGATCGATTGCGGGGGCGATGTTGCGGTTTGATCTGGCCGATGGGGCGATGCCGTTGCTCACCACGAAACGGGTCTATTGGAAAACCGCAACGCGCGAAATGTTATGGTTCCTCACCGGGGAAACCAATATCCGCCCGCTGGTCTTGCAGGGCGTGAAGATCTGGAATGAATGGCCCCATGCCCGGTATGTCCAACAAACCGGCGACGATATCGCTTTGGAAGATTTCATCGAACGGATTGCCGATGATCCATCCTTTGCTGCCAATTGGGGGGATCTGGGCCCTGTATATGGCAAGCAATGGGTCGACTGGCCGACCTATCGCTACCGCAAGGATGGTCTGTATGAAAAAGGGCCCGGCATCAATCAGGTCGCCCAAGTGGTCGACAGCCTGACCCACAATCCGGGCAGCCGGCGGCACATTATCGAGGGGTGGAATGTCGCCCAGCTCGACCAGATGGCCTTGCCGCCATGTCATAAGACCTACCAATTTCATGTCGATGGCACAGGCGCCGAGGCGCGGCTCAATTGCATGCTCTATCAACGCAGCTGCGATGTCGCCCTGGGCCTGCCTTTTAACTTGTGGTCGGCGGCCTTGTTGACCCGGATGATGGCTGACCAAACCGGTCACCAACCCGGTGAATTGATATGGATGGGCGGGGATGTGCATCTCTATCTGAATCACGCCCATTTGATCGAGGAACAACTGACTCGCGCCCCTCAAGGCAGCCCGCGGCTTGAAATCACGCGAAAGCCCGAAACAATTTTCGATTACGAAATCACGGATTTTGTGGTGCATGATTACGCGCCGCACCCCCCAATCAAGGCCCCTGTTGCGGTCTGATCAGCAACGCTTGACCCCCTTTGGGAGGTGACATAACCGACCGCTATCCGCTGTTGCTGGGAGAGCAAGCCCATGGCCGACAAGGCTGATCCGAAAACCACTTCATCCGGCAATCGCCCGGCGCTCGCGCTGCACGTGCCCGAACCCACTTCGCGGCCCGGCGATCCGGTCGATTTCAGCTCGCTTGATATTGGCGAAGCCGGGGCGCAGCCGCGGCCCGATGAAAGCGCCGATCCGGGCGATATGAAAGATTTTGCCTATGGCCTCGTGCGGGTGCTGGGCGAAGATAATAAGGCGCATGGGCCCTGGGATCCTAAACTCGATCCGGACACTTTGCGCACCATGCTGGGCCATATGGCGATGGTTCGCGCGTTTGATGAACGCATGTTCCGCGGCCAACGGCAGGGCAAGACCAGCTTTTACATGAAATGCACCGGCGAAGAGGCGACCAGCGTTGCTGCATCCATGGCTCTGGCCAGCGATGACATGGTGTTCCCTTCATACCGCCAGCAGGGCATTTTGATCGTGCGCGGCTATCCTTTGATCGAGATGATCAACCAGATCTATTCGAACAAAGGCGACAAGCTCAAAGGGCGGCAATTGCCGATCATGTATTCGAGCCGCGAACACAGCTTTTTTAGCATTTCGGGCAATCTTGCGACCCAAACCCCGCAAGCGGTCGGCTGGGCCATGGCGAGCGCGATTAAAGGCGACAGCCGGATCGCGGCCACATGGGTGGGCGAGGGATCAACCGCAGAAGGCGATTTCCATTCCGCCTGCACGTTTGCCACGGTCTATAATGCGCCGGTGATCCTCAATGTGATCAACAACCAATGGGCGATTTCGAGCTTTTCCGGTTTCGCCGGAGCAGAGCGCACCACTTTTGCCGCGCGCGCTTTGGGTTATGGCATGGCCGGTTTGCGGGTCGACGGAAATGACGCATTGGCGTGCTATGCTGCGCAGCAATGGGCGGCCAATCGCGCCCGTGCCAATCATGGCCCGACGCTGATTGAATATTTCACTTACCGGGCAGAGGGGCATTCCACATCGGATGATCCAACCGGCTATCGCAGCGCGCAAGAGCGTGAGGAATGGCCGCTGGGCGATCCAGTTATGCGGCTCAAGAACCATCTCATCGAAATCGGTGAGTGGGATGAAGAGCGGCAGGAGAAAATGGATCTCGAGGCCGCTGAACAGGTTAAGGCAACCACCAAAGAGGCCGAGAAGAACGGCATTTTGGGCCATGGCATGCACCACCCCTTCCACACTATGTTCGAAGATGTGTTCGAAGAATTGCCCTGGCATTTGAAAGAGCAAGCCGCCCAGGCGCGGCGCGAACGCAAGGTCAAATGGCCCGACAGCCACCCGATGGATGGAGCCGGCAAATGAGCGCGCAAACCAAAGATCTGCCCGCCGCAAAAGGCGATACCGAGCGCCGCATCAATATGATCGAGGCGATCAACGAAGCGCTCGACATTATGCTCGAGCGCGATCCCGACGTGATCATTATGGGCGAGGATGTCGGCTATTTCGGCGGGGTGTTCCGTTGCACTGCCGGCCTGCAGGAAAAGCATGGCAAGACCCGCGTGTTCGACACCCCGATCAGCGAATGCGGGATCATCGGTGTCGCGGTGGGGATGGGGGCGTATGGCTTGCGTCCGGTCCCTGAAATCCAGTTTGCCGATTACATTTATCCCGGCCTTGATCAGCTTGTCAGTGAGGCGGCGCGGCTGCGTTATCGCTCTGCGACCGAATATATTGCGCCTTTGACGGTGCGATCTCCGTTTGGTGGCGGCATTTTTGGCGGGCAAACCCATTCGCAAAGCCCGGAAAGCATGTTCACCCATGTGGCTGGGTTAAAGACGGTGATCCCATCGACCCCGTATGATGCCAAGGGGCTGCTGATCAGCTGTATCGAAGACAATGATCCGGTGATCTTTTTTGAACCCAAGCGGATCTATAATGGCCCGTTCACCGGCTATTATGACAAACCGGTCGAGCCGTGGAAGAAGCACGAGAGCAGCATCGTGCCTGAGGGATATTATTCGATACCCTTGGGTAAAGCGCGCAAAGTGCGCGAGGGTGAGGCGCTGACGATCCTTGCCTATGGCACGATGGTGCATGTGGCCGAGGCGGTTGCACGCGAGAAGGGGATTGATGCCGATATCCTTGACCTGCGCACTCTGGTCCCGCTCGACATTGAGGCGATCGAGGCATCGGTGGAGAAGACCGGCCGTTGTCTGATCGTGCACGAGGCCACGCGCACGTCGGGCTTTGGTTCTGAGCTGTCGGCATTGGTGACCGAGCGGTGTTTCTATCACCTTGAGGCTCCGGTTGAGCGCGTCACCGGTTTCGACACACCCTATCCGCACAGCCTTGAATGGGCGTATTTCCCTGGTCCTGTTCGCATTGGCGAGGCCATCGACAAACTACTGAGCGAGTAACCGCAATGGCACAGTTTACATTCAACATGCCCGATGTGGGCGAAGGCGTCGCCGAGGCAGAGATCGTCGAATGGCAGGTCAAGGTCGGGGACACCGTCTCTGAGGATCAGCATCTCGTCGATGTGATGACCGACAAGGCCACGATTGATATTGAAAGCCCGGTTGATGGGACTGTTATCGAGGTGGCTGGCGAGATTGGCGACACGATCGCGGTGGGCGCGATGTTGTTGGTTATCGAAACCGCCGGCGATGCGGCGCAGGACGCGCCCGTTCAAAAGGCACCCGAGCCCGCAGCGGTGGAGGCGGCAGCCGAGCCCGCTCCTGTGCCCGAGCGCGAGCCAGAGCCCAAGCCCGAGCCTGAGGCCAAGCCAGCCCCGGCGCTTGCTCCGGCCCCGGAAGACCCCTTTGTAGCCGCGCCGCTGGCATCATCTGCCAAGGTCTTGGCCTCACCCGCCGTGCGCCAGCGCGCGCGTGATTTGGGGATCGACTTGGCTGAGGTGAAGCCCGCTGATGGCGGCCGTGTGCGCCATGGCGATCTCGATCAATTCCTCGCCTACAATTCGGGTGGCGGGTTCAGCCCGGCGGCCCGCACGCGTGCGGATGAAACGATCAAGGTGATCGGTCTGCGCAAGCGGATCGCTCAGAATATGAGCGCTGCCAAACGCAACATTCCGCATTTCACCTATGTCGAGGAATGCGATGTCACCGCATTGGAAGCCGCGCGCGCCGATTTGAACGCCGACCGGGGCAGCCGGCCCAAGCTCACCATGCTGCCGCTATTGATCACCGCCTTTTGCAAGCGGATCCCGGATTATCCGATGATCAACGCCCGTTATGATGACGAGGCCGGTTTGGTGACCCGCTATGGCTCGGTTCATCTTGGCATGGCCACGCAAACCGATGCCGGTTTGATGGTCCCGGTGATTCGCGACGCCCAAAACCGCAATTTGTGGCAATTGGCGAGCGAGATTGCGCGCCTTGCTGCGGCGGCGCGCGATGGATCGGCCAAATCGGAGGAATTGTCCGGATCAACGCTGACCGTGACGTCGCTCGGCCCGCTGGGCGGGGTGGCGACCACGCCGGTAATCAATCGCCCCGAAGTGGCGATTATCGGCCCCAATCGAATCGTTGAACGCCCGATGTTCGTCACCGGCGCCGACGGGGTGGAGCGGATCGAGAAGCGCAAGCTTATGAATATCTCGATTTCCTGCGATCACCGCGTGGTGGACGGCTATGATGCGGCAAGCTTCATTCAGGAGGTCAAAAAGCTGATTGAGACCCCTGTGCAGTTGCTGACGGATTGAGGGTGAAAAGGCTAAAATAAAAAAAGCGCCTCTATGGCCAAAGAGGGCGTTGACAGCCTTCACACACTGGCTTAGAGGCGCGTCTCCCAAGAGGCGCTGACCGCCAAAATGCGCGGGTGTAGCTCAGTTGGTTAGAGTATCGGCCTGTCACGCCGAGGGTCGCGGGTTCGAGTCCCGTCACTCGCGCCACTTGGGACCTTTCATTCAGTCTTACCGTCTTTCCCCGCTTCGTGCGCGGGGCGGTCTGGCTGGTTGTGGAGGGTGTGTGCAAGCGGCCTGAGGGCGCAAATAGCCGGGCAGGGATTGGCGTCCCATTATGCCGCACCACCCACGCTCAGCGCGGCTTAATCACACATCTGTGATGGACCGATCAGCGCTCCGGTCCCGCGCCCCATTTGCCGGTTTCCATCCAGATCAAAAACCGTTTGAGCGGCAACAGCCACACAACCCCCAGGAACAGATAGACCAGCGTCTGCGCCAGAGCCGGCCATGACCCGATCAGGCCGGGCGCATAGCGTGCGATCACGACCGCATAGATGATCAGGCCGATAAACAGGCCGATAATCCCGATAGGAATGCGCCAGGTGGGCGTTTCGCGCATCAAAAATCTCCATAAAGCCGGGTGGGCGTGACGATTGCATGCATGTTGATATCGTGCGGTTCCACCGGCAGCGCATCGACCAATTGCACATCCCAGGCAAGGCCGATTGCAATGCAGTCGGGATGTTGGCCCAGCCACCGGTCATAATGGCCGCCGCCTTGTCCCAAACGTTCAAACCTCTTGGTGAAACCGATCAACGGAACAAATACGACATCGGGCACGATTTGGGATGCATTAGCGGACGGCTGAACCAGCCCGAACGGACCGGGCTCCAAATCGGTCTGCGCAAAAGGATCGCTGTGCTCGGCAAATGCCATGGGCGCGTCTTCCTCGGCGAAACGCGGCAGGGCGATTGTGTGACCCGCTTCGCTGAAAAACCGGGCATAGCTTGCCGCAGGCGCCTCGAACTGTGTTGCATGATAAAGGCCAATAATGGCCGTCTCATCGATCATGCGCAGCAATGGGGCAGGGGGGCGGTTGAACAACAGGGCGCGGAACGCATCGGGCTGCGCGTTGACATGCTCGCGGCGCGCCTCGCGAAGCGCGGTTCGCAATTGTTTCTTATAGGTCACGACAACACGCTCCTGATTTTGTCTTAAGCTATGCCTCTAACCGACCCGATATTCATTCAGCCATACCCAACCAGGCCATATCCGGCCCAGCCTTTCCGCATGCGGCCTGTATTTGTGTCGCAAGCTGGGCCGATGATGACGGGACCACTATGGGTCGTTTTCCGAGAAGTCCTCTGACGCCTAAAACGTCAGGTGGGCGCCGTATACTCCGATCCCACAGCCGAACTGGTGAACCAGAGCAGGGACAGCTCCCGTGGATTGCTTATAGCCTCAGGGATATTCGTTGGCTCGTGCCGAGCAGCCCCGTCATAGGCAGACTTAATGCGCGTCTGCCTTCGCTTCAAGCTCGCTGGCTGTGCTTTCTGCGCGCAATGCCAAAGCTTCCAGCTGCTGCGCCAGTGCATCGGACAAAGCAGCATCCTCCGCTGGCCCGCCAAACAGGTCGTGTTGATGGCGCGCGCGCTCTTCCATATCGGCGATTTGCGCCTTGAGCGCGGCATTTTCTTTGCGCGCGCGCTCCTCTGCTTTGCGCAAAGTGGCGATCTCGGCTTGCAATTCGGCTTTTTTGGAGCCTGAACGCTCTTTCGTGGTGGCGTTTTCGGAATTGGCTTTCTGGATTGCGTTGGCGGCAT
>JABSPI010000179.1 GCA_013214365.1 Erythrobacter sp. | reverse complement strand
GGGCCAGTCCATGCCCAAGGACAACATCCAGCGTGCGATCGACAAGGCGAGCGCGGCCGATGGCGAGAATTACGAAGAAGTCCGCTATGAAGGTTATGGCCCGGGCGGCAGCGCGATCATCGTTGAAGCTTTGACCGACAACCGCAACCGCACCGCCACCGCTGTGCGCACCGCCTTTAGCAAAAATGGCGGCAATCTTGGCACGGAAGGTTCGGTTGCGCATGGGTTTGAGCGTTTGGGCCTGATCGAATATGGCGTCGAAGCCGGCGATGAAGACACGGTTCTGGAAGCCGCGATGGAAGCGGGCGCGGAAGACATTGAATCTACTCAAGATGGCCACACAATCTGGACTGCGGCCGAGGATCTTCATGGCGTTTCCTCCGAGCTTGAGAAATCTCTGGGCGAAGCCAAAGAGGTGAAGCTCGCCTGGAAGCCCAATCTCACTGTCGAGATGGATGAAAAGGGCGCTGGCACATTGCTCAAGCTAATCGACACGTTGGACGATGATGACGATGTGCAGACCGTTTGGGGCAATTACGATATCTCCGATGAAGTTATGGAGAAGCTAGCCTGATATGGCGCGAGAGGCTTTTCGCGCTGATGCTGGGCGCGGCGTTTCTGCTCGCGATTGCATGGCGGCTTGGGTAGATGGTCGGGTTTTCAGGATAATGGCAGCGTGATCATCCTCGGGCTTGATCCGTCGCTTTCCTGCACCGGCTGGGGTGTCATCCGCAGCGAAGGGTCGCGCATCACGCATCTGGCCAATGGGCAAATCCCGACCAGTGCGAAAACGCCGATGGCTGAGCGGTTGGCGGCTTTGAGCGAAGGGATTGCAGCGGTGATTGCAGCGCACAAGCCAGACCGGGCCGCGTGCGAAGAGGTCTTCATCAACGAAAACCCTCAGTCCACTTTGAAGCTGGCTCAGGCGAGGGGCGCGGTGCTATCGGCCTGCGGTGCGGCAGAGCTGGTGGTCAATGAGCACGCCGCACGGCTGGTCAAAAAGGCGGTCGTGGGCACTGGTGGTGCTGACAAGAAACAGGTCGCCGCCATGATCAAGGTTCTGTTACCCGGCGCAGCGATCGCAGGATCAGACGCCGCCGATGCCTTGGCGGTGGCGATTGCCGATGCGCATCTGGCCCCAAAAAACCGATAATGGAGTTTGTATGACCATCCAATTTTACGGCATTCCCAATTGCGACACGGTCAAAAAGGCGCGGCGATGGCTGGAGGCCAAAGGTCTCGAATACACCTTTCACGATTACAAGAAGGAAGGCGCCGATGCCGGCAAGGTTGCNGCATGGATCGCTGATCAGGGCGTGGATGTCGTGCTCAACAAACGTGGGACGACCTTTCGCAAACTCAGCGATGCGCAAAAGGCCGATGCCGCCGACATTCACAAGGCTGTCGCATTGCTGGTCGAAAACCCTTCAATGATCAAACGCCCAGTGGTCGAATATCCGGGCGGTATTCTGGTTGGTTTTAAGGAAGAGACATGGTCCGAAACGCTCTGATGGCTGCGGCATTTGCTGGCATGACCATATCCACCCCTATGTCCGCCGCTGCGCAAGGCAGCGATCAGGCTGAGACGCCGGGCCGTCCCCTGGTGATTGCCCATCGCGGCGCCAGCGGTGAGCGGCCCGAACACACTTTGGCTGCCTATGAATTGGCGATCGAGCAAGGCGCAGACTATATCGAACCCGACCTTGTCGTGACCAAGGACCTTGAATTGGTGGCGCGGCATGAGAACGAATTGTCGGGCACCACTGACGTCGCCAATCGCGAAGAATTTGATTACCGCCGGCGCGAGAAAATGATCGACGGGCAGCGTGTGGCCGGCTGGTTTGCCGAGGACTTCACTCTGGCNGAATTGCGCACTCTGCGCGTCAAGGAGCGCGTGCCNGCNAGCCGCCCTGACAACACCCGCTACAATGGTCTCTATCAGGTTCCCACCTTGGCCGAGATCGTGCAGCTTGTNCGCGCTAAAGAGGCGGAAACGGGGCGCAGGATCGGGCTCTATCCCGAACTTAAACACCCCACTTTCCTGCTTGAGGCCGAGGGGATTGACGCGGTTGATCTGTTGTTGCGGGCGCTGCGTGATTTGGGGTTTGAGGCGCAGGACCCGCTGTTCATCCAATCCTTCGAAGTGGGCACGCTGCGCCGCCTCAACCAGCGCAGCGATTACAAATTGGTTCAACTCATCCATCCCGAAGGCGGGCCCGTGGATGAGCCCACTATGCGCTATGCCGAGATGGTCACGCCCGCCGGTCTAGAGGAAATCGCCACCTATGCCGATGGGATCGGCCCGTGGCTGGGTTATGTGCTCGATCNATCNACGATGCAGCCGACCGGTTTGGTGGCNCAGGTGCACGCCGCCGGTTTGCAAATCCACCCTTGGACCTTGCGCAAAGAAAACGGGTTTTTGCCAGCCGCGCTGCAAAACGAAGGTGGGCCGGCCGCCGATGGCAAATGGCGCGAATTGTGGAGCGCGGCGATTGCTTCGGGTGTCGATGGGTTTTTTACAGACAACGTTGCTGAGCTTGTCGGCCTAATCGGCGAGGTCGAAGATCCGGCCCCTTGACCAAAATTGCGCGCGATAAACCCATCATTGTGTTTGATGGTGTGTGCGTCCTGTGCACCGCAAATGCGCAATTTGTGCTGTCAGCGGACAAGATGGGCCGGTTCCGTCTGGCCGCGATGCAAGGGGAGGTTGGCGCTGCATTGATGCGCGAAAACGGGATCGATCCGCTGGATCCTGAAAGCTTTGTGCTGATCGATGCGCAGCAAGATGGCGGCAAGGTCTGGAGAGACAGCGACGCGGTTTTGCATATGTGGAGCGAGCTGGGCTGGCCTTACCGCATTGGCGCGGTGTTTCGCTTGGTCCCACGATTTGTACGCGACCCGGCCTATCGTCTGATTGCGCGCAACCGTTACAAATGGTTCGGCAAGCGAGCGACGTGCTGGGTCCCGGATCCCGATCAGGCCGNGCNTTTGCTTTAGCCCGGTTTGCGGGCGCTTAGAATGTAATTGAGCGCCTCGTCATCCGATAGGTGCAAGCCTTTGCCCGGACGCCACGCAATCCCGCGCCTCTCGGTGACCTCGAGGCCACATTCACCAAGCAGCTCTTCAAGCTCCTCAGGCGTCACAAAATCCTCCCAATGATGCGTGCCCTTGGGAACATAGCCCACCGCCTCGGCCGCGCCGACCAGAAGCACACGCGAGGCAGGTGTGCGATTGGGGGTGGAGAGCACCAGCAAGCCGCCAGGCGCTAGGCGCGCTGTGACATCGGCGAGGAATGCGCGTTTGTCGGCAACATGCTCGATCACTTCGAGGCTAGTGACGAGGTCAAACCTGCCAATATCGAGGCTTGCAACCTCGCCGGTCATATAACGAATATCGAGCCCGCTAGCCTCGGCATGTGCGCTTGCGGCCGCGATATTGTCGCTGGCGGCATCAACGCCGGTCACCTGCGCGCCGAGCCGTGCCAGAGGTTCGCACACCAAACCCGCACCGCAGCCAATATCGAGCGCGCTTTTGCCGCCAAGAGGGCGGATGTCTTTGCGGTCTGAACCGAAATGCGCATCCACGGCACCGCGGATAAAGCCAAGCCGGATAGGATTGACCTCATGCAGGCTCGCCATCTTGCCCTTTGGATTCCACCAATCTCTGGCCAGTTCGGCAAAGAATGCCGCCTCTTCTGGCCGGATCGTGACGGCATTTTTGTTCATTTCGGTGTTTGCGTTTCCCATCTTCCCCCGTTAGCAGCGCGTGTGCGGGCAAGCCAGCCTGCACACACAGGAGTGACCAGACTTTGGCTTCGCGCGACGTTCAACGGATCGTGATGAAATTCGGCGGCACATCAATGGCCGGGACCGAGCGTATTCGACGTGTCGCCAATATTGTGCGCGCACAGGCTGCAAAGCGCGGGGGCGTGTCCAGCGAGGTTGCAGTGGTGGTGAGCGCGATGGCCGGCGAAACCGATCGCTTGGTCAATTTCTGCCGCGAGGCCAATGCGCTGTATGATCCGGCAGAATATGATGTGGTGGTCTCGAGCGGCGAGCAAGTGACCAGCGGGTTGCTCGCGCTCACTCTGCAATCTTTGGGGTGTAAGGCGCGCAGCTGGCTGGGCTGGCAAATTCCGGTCAAGACGATCGAGGCGCACGCCAAAGCGCGGATCGAAACCATCGATGCACCCGATATGGTGGCCAGCATGGAGGCCGGCGAAATCGCGGTTGTACCGGGCTTTCAGGGCGTGTCAGAGGCCGGCCGTGTGGCCACACTGGGCCGAGGCGGGTCAGACACATCGGCGGTGGCTGTGGCGGCGGCTGTGAATGCGGACCGCTGTGATATCTACACCGATGTCGATGGGGTCTATACAACCGACCCACGCATCGTGGCCAAAGCGCGCAAGCTCAAAGCGGTGACCTATGAAGAAATGCTCGAATTGGCGAGTGTGGGCGCAAAGGTGTTGCAGACCCGTTCGGTGGGGCTTGCCATGAAAGCAGGCGTGCGCATTCAGGTGCTTTCGAGTTTTGTCGGCGATGATGCCATCGCGGCGGACGATTTGCCCGGCACACTGATCGTGTCGGATGAAGAAATGGATCAAATGGTGGAGAACGGCGAAATGGAACGCCAGCTGGTAACCGGCATTGCCCACGACAAGAACGAAGCCAAAGTCATCCTTACCCGTGTGCCCGACAAGCCGGGCGCCGTGGCGGATATCTTTGCGCCGCTCGCTGATGCGGCCATCAATGTCGATATGATCATTCAAAACGTGGGCCGCGATAAAGGCGAAACCGACGTGACTTTCACTGTACCACAAGCGGACCTCGCGCGCGCTCAGGCGCTGCTCGAAGATCGCCGTGAAGACATTGGTTTCAACCGCATCATCACCGACAGCCAGGTCGCCAAGATCAGCGTTGTAGGAGTGGGGATGAAAAGCCATGCCGGTGTTGCCAGCACAATGTTCCGATCGCTTTCCGACCGCGGGATCAACATCCAGGCAATCTCGACTTCGGAGATTAAAGTCAGCGTCATGATCGACGAGGATGAAACCGAACTGGCTGTGCGGGTTTTGCACACCGCCTATG
>JABSPI010000178.1 GCA_013214365.1 Erythrobacter sp. | reverse complement strand
GCCGAAATTCAGGTCGAGGCCACCTTTGTCCGCGCCGAACCTCAGGTCGTACCCAAGCGATCCTTGACCAATAGCGCCGCAGAGCGGGTGGATGTGCGGGTGTTGCAATTGATCTATGCACTGCCAATCAGTGCGGAGCCAGATGCGCAAGCCGGTGCTCAGGCCGGTGCTCAGGCCGATGCGCAACCCGATGCTCAGGGCAATATAGCGCGCAACGCATTCCGCGTGGGTCAGCAAATCGACGCCTTCATCCCCGCCAATGACCCCGCCGCGCAAGAGGCGCAATAATCCATGCCTGTGCCCCCTGCCCGCTCCCAATCGCTCGGCCTCAAAGCCCTTCTCAGCGCCGGCGCTGCTGCGCTGCTGGCAGGATGCGCCGCCGGGCCAGCGCCCGAAATCGCCACCCCGGCTCCCGACTTGCCGGCACAATTCCTCTACTCCCCCGATGAAGCCACACGCGGCGAGCTTGATCAGCTTTTGCCGCGCGACGACGCGGCCTTTGTCGAATTGGCCGGCGCAGCTCTTGAACGCGCGCCCAGCCTCGGCGAAGCCTTGGCCCGGCTAGATGCCGCACGCGCCGGGGCCGATCGCGCAGGGGCCGAAAGATTGCCCAATATCGGCATCGATGCAGGGGTCACCAATAGCCGCACCAATCCCGCGCAATTTGGACCAGACAACCCCTTCACCCAAGCGATCGACACCACCCAAACCGCCTATGGCGCCAATCTCAGCGCCAGCTGGGATGCCGATCTGTTTGGCGCGCTCCGAGCGCAGGAACGCGCCGCGCTTGCCCGTATCGATGCCGCCAATGCCTCGGCCGCNGCGGTTCGGATCGCTCTTTTGGGNGAAATTGCGGCCAGTGTNATTGATTGGCGCGCGCTNGAGGCCCGCACCGCCTCGATCGAAAATGACGTCGCTGCCGCGACCCAGCTGGCCGAGCTTGCCCGGACCCGCGAAGAGGCCGGAATTGCACCGGGTTTCGACCGCGTCCGCGCCGAGGCCGCCGCCAGCGCCTCGCGCTCGCGTCTCGCCGCTTTGGGCAGCGAACGGGTGCGCCTGGTCGGTCGTTTGATCACCCTGACCGGGCTGCCTGCCGCGCAGGTGCGCGCCGCACTCGATCAGGCCGCCCCGATGACCGGGACGCACTTGGCACCTGCCATCGCCACCCCCGCACCGCCCGCCGGCCTGCCTTCCGACCTGCTCGCCAACCGGCCCGACGTGATCGCTGCCGCGGCGCAATTGGCCGCCAGCGATGCGCAATTGGCCGCCACTGCAAGATCGCGGTTTCCGCGCCTGACCTTATCGGCGGTGTTGGGGCTGTTGGCGTTTGATCCTGAAGACCTGTTTGATGATGGATCGGCAGTGCGCACTTTGACCGCCGGGATCGCCGCGCCGCTGATCGATTTTGGCCGGATTGCCGCCGATATTGACGGAGCGGCTGCCGATAAACAGGCCGCATTCGAAGCCTATCGCGGCGCGGTGTTTCAGGCGCTCGGAGATGCCGAGGCAGCTTATGGCCTGATCGCGGCAAGCGACAATGAAGCCGCCATGGCAGCAGCCGAGCGCGACACGCTTGAACGCGCCGCGCGGCTTGCCAATGATCGCTACCGCGCCGGGCTTGCCAGCTTCCTCGAAGTGCTCGAAGCGCGCCGCGCCGCAGACAGCAGCGGAGAGCGCGCCGCCGCCGCCTTAGGCCGCGCGGCGCGGGCACGGATCGTGTTGTGGCAGGCGCTGGGCGGAGATGCGCCGCAAGCGATCGCGGCAAACGCCGCGGCCGATCAGGACTAGCCCACCACCCGTTCGATCAACCAGAAGCTGCCGATTGTTCCGATCACATAGGTGGCCAGCGTAAGCGTGCGCGCCTGCACCTTTTCCGGCGCACGGCCAAGCAGAGCCAAGCCCGCCACCAGCGCGGCAATGACCAGCAATTGCCCCGCCTCCACCCCCAGATTGAAAGCCAGCAAAGCGGTCGCAATCTCGCCTTGGGGCAGACCGATATCAGCAAGCGCCCCGGCAAAACCAAAGCCGTGGAACAGGCCAAAACCGAACGCCACCAGCCACGGATAACGGCGCGTGAGCGTTTGCCTTTGAGAGTCGCGCAGCACCAGTACCGCCTCAACCGCAAGAGATACGATTGAAAGCGCGATCAGCGCCTCGACCGGGCGGCTGGGCAGGCCAGCATATCCCAAAGTGGTCGCCACCAGAGTGATCGAATGCGCAATCGTAAAAGCGGTCGCGGCCTTCACCACGGGCCATGGGCGACGCACCAGCAGAACCAGCGCAATCACAAACAGCAAATGGTCCCAGCCCAATAGGATGTGCTCTGCTCCGATGATGAAATAATCGCGCAGCACTTGAATTGCACTGGGCTCTGCGCGGATGGTGGCAACGGGCTGATCGGCGGTGAGACGGAAAGTCTGGGTCGGTCCGCCGCGCACAATCAACCGCGCAATCGCATCCGAACGTCCGATCAACTCGCTGAGCCCGAAACTCTCGCCCGCCAGCGTGCCCGTGCACACCAATTGCACGCGGCCAAACAATGCCAGCGCGCCCGCGCGCTGTTGCGGGGCACCGATCATAGTGCAGCTTTGCGGGATCACCGGCTGGGCAAGCACGGGGCCCTGATCGCGCGCAAAGGCGAGGCGATCGGCGGGCACAGTCAGCTTCCAATCGAGGGTGTAAGGCCGCGCATCGCGCACATCGCTTGGACCGCCTATGGCGCCATCAGGCGCGGCTTGAGGAGCGCTCTGGCCGCTCGTAAACCCGGCCTCCTGCTCGCGCAGTTCAATCACTGAGGGGCGCAATTCATCCGCCAGGGCGGGCCTTGGAAAAAGGCCCGCAAGCAGCATCACAACCAGCACCGCAAACAGTGCCAAAAATACCGCAGGAAGCCGCACTTTGCCCCGCGCCCAGACCTGCGCAATCACCGCTCTATCTCGATCCGGTAGGCCTCGCGCAGAGTGGCAAAGGCGCGTT
>JABSPI010000177.1 GCA_013214365.1 Erythrobacter sp. | reverse complement strand
GGCGCGTCGTGTGCGCAGGCGAAACTCTTCCTTTGGCTGAGAAGGCTTTGGGCTGGCCCGTGCGCAGCGGTAAATTGGTGCTCAAAATCGCGCTTGAACGGGTTGCGGATTTTTATCGCATTGGTTGATTTTGGCGTGGTTACGATGCCCGTTTGGCTTGCGCTTGCATTACGGCATTAGGTGCTGCGCCACCTTGGCTCTTAAACGCGGCAATAGCTGGTCTTCGAACCATGGATTTTTTGCCATCCACATGCGCACCCGCCACGAGGGATGCGGCAAAGGCAGGTATGGCGCATAGGCGTCAAAATCTTCTGCGGCTTTGCGCACTTTGGCGGTCATCAAGTTTTTGCGCGCATGGGGTAGGTAATGCGCTTGGGCATAGGTGCCCACCAGCAAGGTCAGCCGGTCATGCGGCAATTGATTTAAGATGCGCTCATGCCAAGCGGGTGCGCATTCGCGCCGTGGAGGGGCATCTGCGCCGACGGCCTTGCCGGGATAACAAAACCCCATCGGCATCAAAGCGACCAGATCAGCATCGTAAAACCGATCTGGTTCAAGTCCAAGCCATGCGCGCAAGCGCTGACCGCTGTCATCATCCCAGGCAATACCGCTTTTATGAACTTTGGTTCCAGGCGCTTGCCCGATGATAAGAATGCGCGATTTGGACGAAAATTGCACCACGGGTCGCGGTCCCAGCGGAAGATCATTCTGACATATAGTGCAGTCAGCAATCTCGGCGCGCAGGTCGTTCATCCTTCAACCTGTTCGGCGATCTCCAGCCAGCGCTCCTCGGCAGCGTCTTTTTGTGCCCGCGCATTTTCCAAACCCTTGGAGATGGTGGAGAAACGCTGCGGGTCTTTGGCGAAAAGATCAGGATCGGCAAGGATCGCTTCACCTTTGGCAATTGCGGCTTCAAGCTCTTCGATCCGCGCGGGCAGCAATTCGTAATCGCGCTGGTCTTTATAGGACAATTTGTCTGATTTAGGCGCCGAGGCAGTAGATTTGTCGCCGTCGCCCGGTTTGGATGCACGAGCATTGCCTGCACCGCCCGCATTGCGGGCCTTGCCAACAACAGGTTTGCGGCGTTTGGCTTCCCAATCGGCATAACCGCCCGCGACGATATCGACTTTGCCTGATCCGTCGAGCCCAAGAGTGATCGTCACGGTTTTATCGAGGAAATCGCGATCGTGGCTAACGATCAAAACCGTCCCATCAAAATCGGCAATCACCTCTTGCAACAGATCAAGCGTTTCAAGGTCGAGATCGTTGGTCGGTTCGTCGAGCACCAAAAGGTTGGCGGTGCGCGCAAATTCGCGTGCCAAGAGCAGCCGCGAGCGCTCACCGCCTGACAGGATACCGACCTTGGTGTCGACCAGTTTGGGGTCGAACAGGAAGTCTTTTAAATAGGCCTGCACGTGTTTGCGTTGGCCGCGAACATCGATCCAGTCCCCTCCTTCGGCAAGAATATCACGCACGCTGGCATCGGGTTCGAGCAGGCGACGTTGTTGGTCAATCATCACCCCGGACAATGTCCGCGCATGAGTGATGGTGCCGCTGTCAGGTTCCAATTCCTTGGTCAGCAATTTGAGCAGAGTGGTTTTGCCCGCGCCATTGGCTCCGACAATGCCGATCCTGTCGCCGTTCTGGATGCGCAAGGTAAACGGTTTGATGATTGCGCGATCGTCATAGGATTTGGAAATCCCCTCGGCCACGATCACCGATTTGGATTTGAATTCTTCGTCATTGGCCAGCTTGAGCTTAGCCGCGCCGCTGTCACTGATCATGGCGGCCCGCGCGGCGCGCATCTGGTGGAGTTTTTCCAGTCGCCCCTGATTGCGTTTGCGCCGCGCGGTCACTCCGCGTTCGAGCCAATGGGCCTCGATCTTCAGCTTTGCATCGAGTTTTTCGGCAAGCCGCGCCTCCTCGGCATAGACCTGTTCTTCCCACGCTTCATATCCGCCAAAGCCCACTTCCTTGCGCCGCAACGTCCCGCGGTCGAGCCACAGGGTCGCCGACGTCAGGCGTTTGAGAAAAGTCCGGTCGTGGCTGATTGTGATGAACGCGCCTTTATACCGGCGCAGCCAATCCTCGAGCCAGTCGATCGCGCCCAGATCGAGATGGTTTGTTGGCTCATCAAGCAGGAGCAGGTCCGGCTCCTGCGCCAAAGCACGGGCGATCGCGGCGCGGCGTTTTTCACCGCCGCTGGCACTGGCGGCATCGGTTGCCATATCGATGCCAAGCTGCCCTGCGATCGCTTCCACCGCGTGAGTGGGCGGGGCATCATCGCCTGAAAGCGCAAAATCCATCAGCGTGGCAAAAGGCGAAAAATCGGGTTCCTGCTGCAGGAATACGATACGAGTGCCCGGCTTGACCCGGCGCGTGCCGCGATCGGCTTCGATCTGATCATCGATCAAGCGCAGCATGGTCGTCTTGCCCGCGCCATTGCGCCCGATCAAAGCCAAGCGGTCGCCCGGCTGGATATGGAGATTGACCGGATCGGCCCCGCGCCCGGCTTGCGGGCCGCCAAATAGCCAGCGTCCGCCTTGCAAAAGAGCGAGACCTTCAAGTGAGAGAATAGGTGGTTGTGCCATTACTCGCGGCAGTTAAAGTCTTGTACGTCGCCTGCCAAGCCGGTTCAGTGCCTGCTAAGGTGCTTTGTGACAAAGCCCGGCTCAAGCTCAATTTTAGGAGGAGCACGACCATGATCCGTAAATCACTGGCTGCATTGGCTATTTCCGCGCTCGCTGTCCCTGCTGCAGCGCACGCATCGCAGGTTGAAATCGCACACCATGGCCCGGTTATCGAATTGTCCGTGTTTGAAAGCGTAGCGGCGGAGCCCGATATTGTCACAATTGGAGCGGGCGTTAGCACCGAGGCGCGCAGCGCGGTTGAGGCGATGCGGCTCAATTCGGTCGAGATGCAAAAAGTGATCGATCAGATCCTCGCGCTGGGCGTGGAGGAAAAAGATATCCAGACCACCGGCATCAATCTCAATGCGCGGTATGATTATGACCGGGACACACAGCGCAATGTTTTTCGCGGATATGAGGTGTCCAACCGTGTAAGCGTGACTTTGCGCGATATCGATGAGACCGGGGCAGTGCTTGATGCGCTGGTCGTAGCCGGGGCGACCGATCTGAACGGTCCGACATTTAGCGTTGAGGATGATCAAGCGGCCAAGGACATAGCCCGGACGCGCGCGGTTGAACGGGCGGAACAGCGCGCGCGTGCCTATGCCGCTCTCTATGGCTTCAATGAGGTCAAAATTCTCTCGGTAAGCGAGGATATTCGCGGGCG
>JABSPI010000176.1 GCA_013214365.1 Erythrobacter sp. | reverse complement strand
AGCAAGGGCCACGTCAAAGCGGCCGACAATTATGGCCTGTTATTGTTTCAACAAGGCGAACAGGCGCGCGCCATGCCCTTGATCCGCGACGCCGCATCGCGCGGAGACCCGCGCGCGCAATATGTTCTGGGCCTTGCACATTTCAACGCTGATTACGCCGAGAAGGATTGGGTGCGCGCCTATGCGCTGATGACGCTGTCCAATGGCGCGAACCTGCCGCAAGCGGGGGCCGCGCTGCAACAGATGGACAATTACATCCCAATGGCGCAGCGCCAGGAAGCGCAGACATTGGCGCGGGAATTGGAAACCCAAGCAGTGCAGCGGCGCACAGCGCAATTGGCCGCGATCGATCTCGATGCCTCACAGGCCGGCACACAGGCCGTCCCTCAAGCGGCACCCCAACCTGCCCCCCAACCTTCACCAACTCGGGTCGCAGCCCTGTCTCCGGCGCCAGCACCAGCGCCTGTTTCTGCACCCGCTGCCGCACCGGTTCCAGTCCCGCCGCCTTCGCCCGCCCGCACGGCGGTCAATATGTCGGCCAATAGCACCGGACCATGGCGGATCCAGCTTGGCGCGTTTGGCGTTGCCGGCAATGCGGACCGTTTGTGGGACAGTTTGGCAGCCAATCCGGCGCTGGCCGGCACCAATAAGACGCTGGTCCCCAGCGGCCGGGTGACGCGTCTGCAAGCGGTGGGCTATCCCTCGCGCGCCGCCGCGCAGGCTGCATGTGACGCGCTCAAACGCGGTGGCCAACCCTGCCTGGTCGCCGGCAACAGCTAAACGCAAAAGCGATTGTGCCAATCGTCGCATGCACCCGCCCCAGCGCCTGAACCCCAGCGAGACACCGGAGCGCCTGAACCTACGCGCCTGAACCCGCGCGGTGAGTTGGCGCGAAGCCCTTGCGACAAGCCTGTGCAATACACTGGCGCGCCGCCTTGCCGGCGTGATTGACCCGTTTCGAGCGGCCCGTTTCCTGTGGCCACTTCTCATCGTCCGCATTCCCAATGTCCGCAGCCTAAATGCCCGCTTCCCAATGCCATTCGCGCGGCTTAAAGGTCGCGAGGATTAAGGGATCAGGGGAAGCCAAGAGTGGCCATTTCAACCGATATGACGGGCCAAGAGCCCAGTGACGAAACCAGTGACGAAACCAGTCACGAAACCAGTAACAGGCCCGATGACACACCAGCGCAAGCCGGCGACACACAATCTCAATCAAGCGCCGGCCCGGTTGCGGCCAGCGCGCGGATTGAAACGCTCGATTTCATTCGCGGCCTTGCGGTGATGGGCATTTTGGGCGCCAATATCGTGGTCTTCGGCCATGTCGCCAGCGCCTATACCTGGCCCGGCGCCTTCGGGGTGGACCCGGCGGATCCGGGGGGCTGGATGTGGATCACCCAATTCATCCTGATTGACGGCAAAATGCGCGGTCTGTTCACGCTGTTATTCGGGGCCGGCATCTATCTGTTTATGGAGCGCACCTGGCAGCGCGGCGGCACGGCGAGTTTGCAAGTTTGGCGATTGTTTATCCTGATGCTGTTCGGGTTGATCCATTTCTATCTGATCTGGTTTGGCGACATCTTGTTCCTCTATTCGCTGGCCGGTTTTGCGGTTGTCCCGTGCCTTAGATGGAGCGTGAAGACCCAGCTTTTCACAGGCATCGCCGGCTATCTTTTGGGAGGCTTGGTCTTCGGCGCTTTCTTCACCTTGCCGCATTCCGTGATGCAGACCCCTATGGCCGAGGGCGATCCCGCTTTTGCCGAAATGCGCGAGGATTTGGTGGCCGCCAAAGTGGCGCAAATGGCTGACGAGGAGGTCTACACCCAATTGGTGCAGGCGGGCGATTATGCCGCGGTGCTGGCTTATCGGTTTGAGACCGAAATGTACGACCCGATTGGCAATGCGTTTTTGTTTGCGCTCGAAAGCTGGCCGCTTATGCTGATCGGTGTGGCGCTGTACCGGGTGGGGTTTTTCAGCGGCGCGCTCGACCATTCGAAAATGCGGATCTGGGGCTGGGCCGGCTTGATTGTGGGGGGCGCATTGCATTTGGCGATTGGCCTGGCGGTCAAGCAGAGCGGGTTTGCCTATTACACCACTTTGGCCGGGTTTGTGGGGTGGAGCCCGGTCCCCAGATTGATGATGACTATCGGGCTTGCCGCTTTGCTGGTGGTCTATTCGCCCGGCTGGACCGGGGCTTTGGCGGTGCGGGTGCGCGCCGCGGGGCGGGTGGCATTCACCAATTATCTGGGCACGTCGATCGCTATGCTGTTCGTGTTTCAGGAGTTTGGGCTGGGCCTTTTTGGGGAATTGAACCGGCCGCAGCTTTATCTGGTGATGGCGCTGTCATGGGCGGTGATGCTGCTGTGGTCCAAGCCGTGGCTTGACCGTTATCGCTATGGCCCGCTGGAATGGTTGTGGCGGTGCCTGACCTATCGCGAGCTGTTTGCGCTCAAACGTTAAGGCGGTGAGCGGCGTTCGGGGCGTGCGAATCGGGGGCGTTGTGATCCGCCGCCAGCGCTTTGGCGAACCGCAATGGCGCGAAAGCCGAGTGAGGGCGCGGCAAAAATTGTAAAGATCGGGGCAGAATCGCACTTGATATTGCGATCAATTCGCATATTTAGAGTTGAGAGCGATTATCAAAAGTGATTCTGGGTCCCGATGTATATCTGCATTTGCAACGCAATCCGAGAAACTGACCTGCGCGAGGCTGCGCTGGGCCATGATGGCGATGCGCACGCGACCTATGCCAAATTGGGCAAACGCCCCAATTGCGGGCAATGCCTTATTAAAGCTGGCAAAATCCTCGAGGACGAGCGCAATCTCGTATCTTGCGATAGTGTCGCATTATAATTCCGCGATGCGCAATTGCGAGCAGATTGCAAATGACTGTTTTTAAGGGAAAAATTTCCAACGCCCCCTTGTGAAGTCAAGGTGCGACCCGCTATATTCCTTATATTGACCGCGGCACGAGGTCGGCGATCGAACGCACACATTGCAAGGGATGATGCCAGCCATGAAGGGTGATCCGAAAGTAATCGAGTTCCTCAACAAGGCGCTCACCAATGAACTCACCGCAATCAATCAATATTGGTTGCATTATCGCGTGCTCGACGATTGGGGCGTGACCCGCCTTGCCGAATATGAGCGCAAGGAATCGATCGAGGAAATGGAGCACGCCGACAAATTGGCGGCGCGGGTTCTGTTCCTCAACGGCCTGCCCAACTTCCAGGCGATCCACAATCTGCGTGTGGGCGAAACGGTCGAAGAAATCCTCAAAGCCGATATGGCGCTTGAGGAAGATGCGATCCCGCTGCTGCGCGATGCGGTCGAATATTGCGAGAGCGTGCGCGATTATGTCAGCCGCGATCTGTTCAACTACATTCTCGATAATGAGGAGGAGCATGTCGATTTCCTCGAGACCCAATTCGATTTGATTGAACGGATGGGGCTGGAAAACTACGTCCAGTTGAACAGCAAGGCGGCCGGCGAAGAATAAGCCGACCTACCCCGCGCGGCGCAAACACGCCCCGCTCGGGTCGCATGTTCAAAGGCGCGCACAAAAACGCGCTGATTAACGCTCTTACAAACTGGCCCCGCGCTCACGCTTAAGGATTGTCGCCTTATGCGCGAGCGCGCCCTTGTTTTTAAGCTCTCGGCCTAAAAAGCTGCCTCAATCCGTGCATTGGCGATCAGGTCGGCGGACTTGTTCGCCGCTCGCAAGGTCTCGGGTCCCGCATCCATGTTGAGCGCAGCGTAAGGCTCGCCCTCGGGCGAAAACAGCTCTGCAAACACCGCGCCCCTTTCCCCATCGCCACCCTGCGCCGGTTCGCCTGCATCCTGATAGATCGTGCATGTGTCCTGCGGCATTTTTTGCGCAAAGGCATAGACGAAAGCGGCCACCCCAAACGCCTCTTCCCCCCATTTTTCGATTGGGCGATTGCTGCGCAAGATAACGCTCGCCGGGCCGCTCTGACACAGGGCATTGCCCCGCCGCGTCATCAAGGTCGAACTCTCCAACCAGAAGCCCGGCGCAACCCCAGTGAGATAATGCACCATGATCTCGCCCTCCTCGTCGCGCTCCTCGCGCTCGGGGCCACCAACGCCATCCACCAGAACGTAGCGGTTAAAGCCTTGCGGAAATGCGATTGGATCGGGCCCGAAACGGGTGATCGCAAGGCCCCCATCGCTGGCGTCGACCAGCATTTGATCGCCGATCTTGCCGCCCCCGCTGGTCAACTCACCAATCAGATCGATCCCCTTGCTAGACCAGCTTGGCTGGGCTTTGCCCCGTGTCAGCATTTGAGCAGACAAAGCATCCATCATGGTCGCAAATCCGGGGTCTCCGGTCACCTCTTTGAGGATTGCTGCAAGCTGCGCGCCCGAGAGTTCCTCGGCTTGCGCGCCGGTCTCATCGGC
>JABSPI010000175.1 GCA_013214365.1 Erythrobacter sp. | reverse complement strand
CGCCTGCCGCGCTATCTGCGCCCGCGCTCGCATTGTCCGATCCGGTAAGCGGCGGGGCGAGAGCCGGCGCTGTGGGTGGGGGTGCGCTTTGCGTGCCCTGTGTGCGCTCAGTCGTGGTCTCCACGCTGAGCGAACCATCCTCGCCCTCGCTTATGGTCTGAGTGACGGCTTCGCGCGGGGCCAGCGGCGAGGTCGAGGTGAGCTGTTCCAGAGGCAGCATGTCATCGCTGATCGTGCCGCCCAAAACTTCGCCCGCGGCCTGACCGCCCGATTGCACCGCGCCGGTTTCCTCCGCCTCGTCTTTACATCCCGCCAGAGCCAGCCCCAGAGCCAGCCCCAGAGCGAGCGCCCGAGCCGGCCCCACGCTCAGCGCCTTTGCCATCGGTCTTGTGCGCGTATCGGTCATGTCTTGCAGGCCTTTTGCCGCGCGGTTTCGAGCGCGCCCAGAAATTCATCCGCGCGCGCCATCAGCGCCCGGTCCCATTGTTGATTGTCCACCTCGAGCCCGAGCCGGCTCAAACTGGTCACCCCGAACTCGTCGATCCCGCATGGGACGATCCCGTCAAAATGCGACAGGTCAGGGTCAAGATTGACCGAAAATCCGTGCATCGTGACCCAGCGCCGCACGCGCACGCCGATCGCGCCGATCTTGGCCTCGCGCCCGTCAATATCGCGGGTCCAGATCCCCACCCGGCCCGCCGCGCGCCACGCCTCGACCCCGAAATCGGACAGCGTATCGATCACCCAGCCTTCGATCGCATGGACGAAACAGCGCACATCCTTGCCCCGTTTGCCCAGATCCAGCAGCAGATAGCCCACCCGTTGGCCCGGCCCGTGATAGGTGTAGCGCCCGCCGCGCCCGGCCTCGACCACGTCAAAGCGCGGATCGACCAATTCGGCCGGATCGGCGCTGGTTCCGGCGGTGTAGACCGGCGGATGTTCGAGCAGCCATGCCTGTTCGCGCGCTTCGCCCGCGGCGATTGCGCGATTGCGCTCTTCCATCGCGGCCAGCGCCTGCGTGTAGCCAATCGGCGTGTTTTCCTGGCGCCATTCAAGCGAGGAGGCCGCAATCGTCGGGGGCAAAGGGGATGCAATGCTTGCCATAGGGTGTGCGTTGCGGGCATTGAAGCTGAAGATCAAGGGGTAAGATGTCTGCGCGCGGACTTGCGGATGCATTGTCGGCGGACCAAAGCGGGCATTGTGTGAAAGACAAACAGTGGGGAAATATCATGAATTTTGACATGAATACGTGCTGGTCGCGCGCGGTCGAATTGCTGCAGAGCAATTTTCAGCTGCTGTTGATCGTTGCCGGGGTTTTTCTGCTCTTGCCGACTTTGGCATTTTATATGCTGATCCCGGACATGCAGATGCTGACCGACCCAACAATCGACCAGGACATTCTGGCGGAGAAAATGTTGGAAATGGCCGGCCCGTTGATGGCGGTCGGCCTGGTGTCGACGGTGTTCCAGTTCGCCGGTAATGCAGCCATGGTCGCGTTAATGGGCGATGCACGCCCGACCGTCGGTCAAGCGATCGGGGCCGGATTTAAGTCGGTGTTGACCCTGTTTGGGGTGCTGCTGATATTTGTGGTTCTGATCATGATTGGCGGCGTGGCTATTATGGTGCCGTTTGTTTTGCTGGCCGCTTTGCTGACGCCTGTTTTGGCTGGTTTTGCGGTCCTGCCGGTCTTGGTTTTTATGATTTGGTTGCTGGCGCGTATGTCGATGGCGATGCCGGTGATTGTGCTGGGCGCGGTGGGCAATCCGGTCACTGCCATCACCCAAAGNTTTGCTTTGACCAAGCCCAAGCAATGGCCGATTGTCGGTTTTTGGGTGCTCATTTATGTCATCATGACGATCGCCGGCTTCCTGTTTAACGGTGCGATCGCAGCCATTGCGGCGATTGCGGGATCGGGCACAATTGTGACGGCGATCACCGGCTTGTCCAACGGGCTGACCGGCGCGATCAGCGGCGCGATCGGATGCGCGGTGGCGGTCGCAATGTATATGCAATTGAGCGGGCCGAGCCAGTCCGCGATCGAAGAGACATTTGAATAGGGCAATGATCGGGCAAACAGGTGCGCGCGCGTCCAGCCGGGCTCGGGGCGCTGCGCGTGCCGTCCCCGCACCGGCCGGATGCATGCGATTGAAAACGCGCTGCGATCACCTTAGCTGGGCAATTCATGCCCGATAGCGACACCTCACCCCCATCCCCGGCCCCCCCGGCCCCCACTGAAACTGCGGCGAACGCATCGCCGATCTCTTCGGGGCGGATGGCTTTGTTGTTCGCGGTGATGTTGGTGACCGCGGCGGGCAACACCGCGATGCAATCGGTGATGCCTTCGATCGGCACCGCGCTCAATGTCTCTGATGTGTGGATCAGCATCGCGTTTAGCGGTTCGGCGTTGTTATGGGTGGTGTGCGCGCCGATCTGGGCGCGGCGGTCCGATCGCCGCGGGCGCAAGGCGATGATGGCGCTGGGCCTGGTTGGGTTTGTGGTGTCGATGATTGCTTGCGGGCTGGTCTTGTGGGCGGGCCTGTCGGGCTGGTTGGGGGCGACGGCGACTTTGCTCGCCTTTGCCGCTGCGCGCTCGCTCTATGGCGGGTTTGGCAGCGCCGCACCCCCGGCGGTGCAGGCCTATGTCGCCTCGCGCACGCCGCGCTCCGAGCGCACCAATGCGCTCTCGCTGGTCGCATCGAGCTTTGGTTTGGGCACGGTGATCGGTCCGGCTCTGGCGCCTCTAATGGTCTTGCCGTTTATGGGGTTTGGCTTGACCGGTCCGTTTATCGGCTTTGCTTTGCTTGGGCTGGTCGCGCTGATTTTGCTGCGCTGGCGATTGCCTGATGATCAACCGCAATTTGCCGCGCGCGGCGTGGCGGCGAGTTACGACACCGCCACCGACACGCCCGATTTTGATGCAGATCGTGCCCATGCCGATCCCGCCCATGCCGATCCCGCGCCCGAGAGCCCCCGGGCCGCGCAGGCAAAAGAGCATGACGCCGATCTTGAGAGCGAGCCGCCGCGGCTCAAATGGACCGATATGCGGCTGCGGCCCTGGATTGTGGCGCAATTGCTGGGCGGCCATGCCCAGGCGATGGTGCTGGGCATTAGCGGCTTTCTGGTGCTCGACCGGCTCGATCTGCGCGCTGCGCCCACTGAAGGGGCAGGGCCGGTGGGGCTGGTCTTGATGAGCGGCGCGCTCGCCTCTTTATTGTCGCAATGGGGGATCATTCCGCGCTTCAAACTGGGGCCGCGGGCGGCGACTTTATGGGGTATCGCGGCGGCGATTGGCGGGATCGCGCTGTTGAGTGTGGCGAGCCAGATCCATGTGATTGCGCTGGGCTATGCGATTGCCTCTTTGGGTTTTGGCCTGTTTCGTCCGGGCACGACCGCGGGCACATCGCTGGCGGTGACGCGCGCGGAACAGGGGCAGGCATCGGGCGTGGTGGCCAGCATTGCCGGGGCGAGCTTTATCTACGCGCCGGCTTTGGGCGTGTGGCTGTATGGCCTGTCCGATTGGTATGCGTTCGGCTTGATCATGGCTCTATGCCTGATCGCATTGGGGCACGGCGCGCTCAAACTGCAGGCGGACAAGGATCTGACCCGCGAGGGGGAAAGAGGCGGCTGAGCCGCGCATCTCCCGCAGGCTTAACCGTGCGCGCCAAATTGGTTGGCGATCGCCACACTCAAACGCAGCATCAAGCCATAGGCGCGTTCGATCGGGTCGATGAACTCGCGCGAGATCGCGGCATAACCCTCGGCCGAGCCATCGGGGTAATCGGCCGCCTCGTCCAAATCGAAATCGCTGGGCGAGGGGAAGTGCACCGGGAAGGCGCGGCGCAATTGCGCCAGCGCATCGTCGATCCTGAGCGAGAACACCATTTCCAGCACATCCTCGCGGCTGATGTC
>JABSPI010000174.1 GCA_013214365.1 Erythrobacter sp. | reverse complement strand
CTGTTTTTACGAAAAATAGCTTCCTTGGCTTGTGTCCATGCGCCCCATCGGCCAACTTGCCGTGATGGGTCCGGAAAATGAATTGCGCGCCAATGGCGCGGCCAGCGGAAGTGCTGGCAAGGCTGAGGATGACGGCGTCGATATCGCTGCCATTTCGGCCAATCCTGGCCCCGACGAAGATGCGCCGCGGCCACAGATCCGGGTCCAGTTTTTCAATCCACCGGCCCGGTTTGATGGTTGTTTCTCCGCGCTCTATCGCCTCACGCTCGATTTTGACGGCGCGACCGACGCTGATCAGCGCCCCGCACCCAAAATTGCAGATTACATCCAACCCGGTTGGGCTGCTTTGCGCTTTCACACAGGCGGATTGCCATCGTCGCAAATCGCCGGGATGAAGCTCAAGGGCGCGCATTTCACTGTCAACGGGCCCAGCAGTCTGCCGTGCTGGTTTGAAATGGGCCGCACTCAAATGTGGGGGATTGGCCTGTTTCCGCTGGGATGGGCACGGTTTGTCGCAGCCGATGCGTGCGACTTTACCAATCATGTGTTCGACGGCGCGGCGCACCCGGTATTTGAACGGTTCGACAGCCTCTCANCNATCGTGTGCAATNCCGCANATGANCCCGAGGAGNAATTGGACGCGATCNTGGCCGGTATGGNCGACATGATGCGTCCCACCCGCGACGATGCCAAAATCATACGGGTCCACCGCGCACTGATAGGCGGGGACCATGCCACGGTCGGTGAATTGGCCGATGCAGGCGGGATCAGCATTCGCACGCTTGAGCGTGTGTGCCATCGTTATTTCGGTTTTACGCCCAAATTGCTGCTGCGTCGGCAGCGTTTTATGCGTTCTCTCCGCAATTTCATGCTCGACCAATCGTCCAGTCGCACCGGGCGATGGACGCTGAATATCACGACCAGGCGCAGTTCACCCGCGAGTTTACCGCGTTTATGACCATGACGCCCAGCGCCTATGCCAGCCTTGAACACCCCGTCTTGTCTGCTTTTGTGGAAGCGCGGGCGCGCCACAGGGCCGCACAAACGCAGCACAGGGGGACACAAACAGGGTAGAGCGGCCGCGAAACGGCGCAGCCAAATCCAGCCCAGTTTGGTGCAATCGCACATGATGGGCGGATGGACAGGCGGCGCATATACGCCGATAACCATGTCTCGTCTGCTCTGGCTTGGGCTATGTGCGCTTGCCGGGCTCCACCAAGGGGAACCGTGTTATGATGCACGCGCATACCGGCAATGCGGTCACCATTCGCTTTGCCCTGCCCAGCGCAAGATTGCGCCCCTTTGTCACGACCTATTACTACACCAAGGTCGCCGCCTCACCGACAGAACCGGTATTGCAGGATTATCTGCACCCCGAATGGCCCAATCTGCGCTTTACCCCCGCCAATTGGGCTCAGGCTGCGATCGGCGCTGATGCGCCTTTGGCCACAACCCCCGGTTTCAGCGTGACCGGCCCCACCAGCATGGCGACCCGGTTCCAGATCGCCTCGGGGCGCAGTTGGGGTATTGGTTTGATGCCGCTGGGCTGGGCGAGCCTGTTCGATGCCGATGCCAGCGACTATGCCGATCAGGTGAGCGACGGCACTGCCGACCCTATCTTTGCCGCGTTTCAACCTTTGGCCCGCGCCCTTGCACAAAGCACCGGCGATTTTGCCGAGGAGCTTGAGTTGATTGAGCGCCATATGGAGCAGATCGCGCCCACCGATCCCCCCCATGCATCCGCGATTGCATCGATCAACACCGCATTGGTCGACCCTGATCTGGCCAGTGTCGCGGATCTGGCCAAGCGCACAGGGATGAGCGTTCGCTCGCTCGAACGGGTATCCAAACGGGCCTTCGGTTTCACCCCGCAATTGCTCTTGCGGCGCCAGCGTTTCTTGCGCAGCCTTGCGCAATTCATGCTCGATCCCTCGCTCAAATGGCTCTCCACCCTCGATTATCAATATCATGATCAGGCGCATTTCGTGCGTGANTTCAGGCGCTTCATGGGNATGAGCCCCTCGGCTTATGCCAAGCTCGACAAGCCTTTATTGATCGCTGCGGCGCGCGCGCGGATGGAGATTGNGGGCGAGGCGGTTCAGGGTCTGCATGAACCGGTTCGTCCTNAAAGCTGAGCGGATCGCGCTGCTCACTTTGTCCGGGGCGCTTGCGCTCGCAATTTCAGGCTTTGCACACGGCGCGAAATAGCGCTAGCGGACGCGCTCACCCAATCAGGCCTGATGACATCCAATCCATGACCCAATTGACCGATCAAAAAACCGCCAGCCTCAGCGCCATTGCCGCTGCCGATAGCCTCGATGCGCTCGAGCAAGAACGCCTTGCCGCTTTGGGCAAAAAGGGCTGGGTGAGCCTTGCGCTTAAAACCCTTGGGCAGATGAGCCCGGAGGAGCGCAAAGATGCCGCCCCTGCGATCCAGGCGGTGCGCGCCGAAGTGGCGGGCGCGATTGATGCAAAGAAGGCCGCGCTTGAGGCCGCCGAGCTCGAAGCGCAATTGGCGAGCGAGACGATCGATCTGACCTTGCCCGGCCCGCACACGGCGCAAGGGTCGATCCACCCGGTCAGCCAGGTGATGGACGAGCTGGCTGAGATTTTTGCCGATCTGGGCTTTGCGGTCGCGACGGGCCCTGAGATCGAGGATGATTGGCACAATTTCACCGCGCTCAATATGGACGAATCGCATCCTGCGCGCGCGATGCACGACACGTTCTATTTCCCCGATGCAGCAGCAGGTTCACAGGACGGGACCACAGGCGGCACGCGGATGCTGCTGCGCACGCACACATCGCCGGTGCAGATCCGTTCGATGAAAGCGCAAGGCGCACCGATCCGCATCATTGCACCGGGCCGCGTCTATCGCTCGGACAGCGATGCGACCCACACTCCGATGTTTCACCAGGTCGAAGGTCTGGTGGTCGATAAAGGCATCCATCTGGGCCATCTCAAATGGACGCTTGAGACCTTTTTCAAAGCCTTCTTCGAGCGCGAGGATATCGTGCTGAGGCTGCGCCCTTCTTATTTCCCCTTCACCGAACCCAGCGTCGAGGTCGATGTCGGCTATTCCAATGAAGGCAATCGCCGCGTGGTTGGCGGGCATGGCGATGATGATGGCCATGATTGGATGGAGCTGGGCGGGAGCGGCATGGTCAATGCCCGCGTGCTCGAAATGGCCGGGCTGGACCCCAATGAATATCAAGGTTTCGCCTTTGGTCTGGGGATCGACCGGATCGCGATGCTCAAATACGGGATGAATGATTTGCGCGCTTTCTTCGATGGCGATCCGCGCTGGCTCAAACATTATGGCTTCTCACCCTATGACCAGCCGACCCTTTCTGCCGGGGTGGGTTCGCAAGGGAGGGCCGCGTCATGAAGTTTTCTGTCACTTGGCTCAAAGACCATCTTGAAACCAATGCCAGCCTGCAAGAGATCCTCGATTGTTTGAACGCAATCGGGCTTGAGGTTGAAGGCGTTGAAGATCCTGCGGACCTGTTGAAAGGGTTTCAGGTGGCGCATGTCCTGTCGGCTGAAAAACACCCCGATGCCGACAAGTTGCAGGTGCTCAAAGTCGACACTGGCGTGGGTGAACCCTTGCAGGTCGTGTGCGGCGCGCCCAATGCCCGCGCAGGGATGAAGGGTGTGTTGGGTCTGCCCGGTGCGGTGGTGCCTTCGAACGGGATGCAATTGCGCAAAAGCGCGATCCGCGGGGTCGAATCCAATGGCATGATGTGTTCGGTGCGCGAGCTGGAATTGGGCGAAGACCACGACGGCATTATCGAATTGCCCGAGGATGCGCCCACCGGCCATGCCTTCGCCGATTATCACGGTTCCTCGCCGGTCATCGATGTCGCGATCACCCCCAATCGCCCCGATTGCATGGGCGTCTATGGCATCGCCCGCGATCTGGCTGCGGCGGGGCTGGGGACGCTCAAACCGATCGCATTTCCCAAATTTGATGCCGCCGGCGCGTGCCCGGTCGAGATCCGCACTGACGATCCGCAAGGCTGCCCGGCTTTCTTTGGCCGTGTCATCACCGGCGTCAAAAACGGACCCTCGCCCGATTGGCTGCAACAGCGGCTCACCAGCGCGGGCCAGCGCCCGATTTCGCTGCTGGTTGACCTCACCAATTATCTGATGCTGGCCTTTGGCCGCCCGGCTCACGTCTATGATCTGTCCAAATTGTCAGGGGCGGTTGTGGCGCGGCGGGCCCATGCTGGTGAGCAAGTGCTCGCGCTCAACGAGAAGACCTACACGCTCGATGACAGCATGATGGTGATCGCGGA
>JABSPI010000173.1 GCA_013214365.1 Erythrobacter sp. | reverse complement strand
GCTCGAGACCAAGAATGACGGTAAGACGCTCGTCCTCGAAGTTGCCCAGCACTTAGGTGAAAACACCGTTCGCACCATCGCAATGGACGCAACCGAAGGTCTCGTTCGCGGCGCAGAAGTGATCGCCACGGGCGCACAGATTTCTGTGCCGGTTGGCCCCAAAACCTTGGGCCGTATCATGAACGTGGTTGGCGAAGCGATTGACGAGCGCGGCCCGATCGGCGCCGACAGCACCGCACCGATCCACGCCGAAGCACCCGAATTTGTCGACCAATCGACCGAAGCCAGCATTCTGGTCACTGGGATCAAGGTGATCGACCTGCTCGCCCCTTACGCAAAGGGCGGTAAGATCGGCCTGTTCGGCGGCGCGGGCGTGGGTAAAACCGTGCTTATTCAGGAACTCATCAACAACATCGCAAAGGGCCACGGCGGTGTGTCCGTGTTTGCCGGCGTTGGTGAGCGGACCCGTGAAGGTAACGATCTCTACCACGAATTCCTCGATGCTGGCGTTATCGCCAAGGACGAAGATGGCAATGCGATCAGCGAAGGCTCGAAAGTGGCGCTCGTCTTCGGGCAAATGAACGAGCCTCCCGGTGCGCGTGCGCGTGTGGCGCTCTCGGGTCTGACCATGGCCGAATATTTCCGCGACCAAGAAGGCCAGGACGTGCTGTTCTTCGTCGACAACATCTTCCGCTTCACTCAAGCGGGTTCGGAAGTGTCGGCTCTGCTTGGCCGTATTCCTTCGGCTGTGGGCTATCAGCCGACCCTGTCGACCGACATGGGCAACCTGCAAGAGCGCATTACCTCGACCACCAAGGGTTCAATCACCTCGGTGCAGGCCATCTACGTTCCCGCAGATGACTTGACCGACCCGGCACCTGCAACCTCGTTCGCTCACTTGGACGCGACCACCACGCTGTCGCGCGCTATCTCTGAGCTTGGCATTTACCCGGCTGTGGACCCGCTGGACTCCACCAGCCGCGTTCTCGAGCCTTCGGTTGTTGGCCAAGAGCACTACGACACTGCTCGCCGTGTTCAGGAAACGCTGCAAAAGTACAAGTCGCTGCAAGACATCATCGCCATTCTCGGCATGGACGAGCTTTCGGAAGAAGATAAGCTCACCGTGGCCCGCGCTCGCAAGATCCAGAAATTCTTGTCGCAGCCATTCCACGTGGCCGAGGTTTTCACCAACATCCCCGGCCTGTTCGTGCAGATCGAAGACACGGTGAAATCGTTCAAGGCGGTTGTCGACGGCGAATATGATCACCTTCCCGAAGCGGCCTTCTACATGGTTGGCGGCATCGACATGGTGGTCGAAAAAGCCGCCAAGCTCGCTGAGGAAGACTAGAGCGAGATGCCGGAAACGCTCGACCTCGCAGATTGCGTGAATTCGCACTGCCCATGGTCGGGTGATCCGGTCTCGGCGGACAGCCTGACGATGTATCGCGGTAAAGTTGTGGGTTTCTGCAATCCGGGCTGCCGCGACAAATTTGAAAACGCTGTGTCAGCTTTTGACGCATGCACGAATGGATAAGAGCAAATGCCACTCCACTTTGAACTCGTAACCCCTGCCAAGCAGGTCCGCTCTGAGGAAGTCCACATGGTTGTGGTCCCCGGCTCAGAAGGCGAATTCGGTGTGCTCGAAGGCCATGCGCCGTTTATGAGCACGATCCGCGACGGCGCGGTGCAGGTCTTCAAAACCGAAGGCGCGGCGCCCGAAACCATCGAAGTGCGCGGCGGCTTTGCCGAGGTCGGCGAAAACGGCCTCACGGTTCTGGCCGAACATGTTGGCGAGTAAGCTTGCTTGCGCCATCGACGAAATAGAAAAGGGCGGGCCGATGGGTCCGCCCTTTTTCGTTGGCGCGGGCTTATCCCCTTCACAATTCCCTGCCCAAGCGGCACAAGAAACCCATAAATCCCCCACAGGAGAGGACTTTTGAAACTTGTCTCAACACTCGCATTGGCGGCGGTCATGACGATCGGCGCTGCAAGTTCAGTTGCCGCGGATGACCACATGGATGAAAGCGGCGTGCCCGGTCNGGATCAGGACCCCTATATCTATCTNGAAGAGGCGCGCAGCGAACAGGCTCTGGCCTGGGTCGAGGCGGAAAATGCGCGCACTTTGTCGGTGCTCGAAGCTGATCCGCGGTTTGAAACGCTCAAAGCTGAAGCGCTTGCTATTTTCGACAGCGAAGACCGCGTCCCCTTCGTCAGCTTCCGCCCCGATGGCCTCTACAATTTCTGGCAGGACAAACAAAACCCCAAGGGTGTGCTGCGCCGGACCACGATCGAAAGCTATACCAGCGACGATATTGCATGGGAAACCGTGCTCGATGTCGACGCGCTGGCCGCCGAAGAGGGGCGCGAATGGGTTTATAAAGGCTCCACCTGCCTGCCGCCCGATCTCAACAAATGCATGATCGCGCTGTCTGATGGCGGCGAAGATGCCACGATCATGCGCGAATTTGACATGGCCACCAAAACCTTTGTCGAAGGCGGGTTTGAATTGCCCGAAAAAAGCCAGGGCGGGATCCAATGGGTCGATGAAGACACGCTGATGGTTGGCCGCGATTTTGGCGAAGGGACGCTCACGACCAGCGAATACCCCTTCACCACCCGCATGTGGAAACGCGGCACCGATCTGGCCGATGCGCCCGAAATCTTCCGCGGCGAGGCCGATGACGTATGGGCCGGGGCGAGCCTGATGCGCGACAATACCGGCACCGTTCACGCCACCACCGCCTTTCGCGGGGTGAGCTTCCACGAAGCCGAATATTTCTGGCTCAACCCCGAAACAAACGAATGGGTCAAACTCGACCTGCCCAAAAAGGCATCGCCTTACGGAATTGTCGATGGCCATATGTTGATGACCACCGATGTCGATTGGGAAGTGGACGGACAGGTTTTCCCCGCTGACAGCCTGATTGCGGCTGATCTGGAAGAATGGAAAGCGGACCCCAATGGCGCGGCCAAGACGTTGGTCTGGGCACCGGGCGAGCGGCAAACCAAACGCGGCGGCGCGATCACCGCTGGCGCGCTCTATGTCGGCCTGCTCGACAATGTCGTGGGCAAAGTGCTCAAGTTCAATTTCGTCGACAATGAAGATGGCGGTGAATGGGTCAGCGAGCCGGTCGCCCTGCCCGACAATGCCACGGTGGGGATCGCCGCCTCCTCCTCGCAAAGCGAACAGATCATGTTCACGGTCACCGATTTCCTCAATCCGACCACTTTGTATTATTCGCAGGCCGGCGAAACGCCGCGCGTGCTCAAAACCTCGCCGGCGCGGTTCGATGCCACCGGTATGGAAGTCGAGCAGCACGAGGCGACCAGCGCGGACGGGACCAAAATCCCCTATTTCATCGTCAAGCCCGAAGGGATGGAGATGGATGGCGACACCGCGGTTTTGATGACCGGCTATGGCGGGTTTCAGGTCCCGCGCCTGCCCGGCTATCTGGGCTCAACCGGCAAGATGTGGCTGGAGCGTGGCGGGGCCTATGTGCTGGCCAATCTGCGCGGTGGCGGCGAATTTGGGCCGGCATGGCACCAAACCGCAATCCGCGAAAACAAACAGCGCACCTGGGATGACTTTATCGCGGTGGGCGATGATCTGGTGAACAAGGGCTTCACCTCGCCGGAACATCTGGGCATTCAGGGCGGCTCGCAAGGCGGCCTGCTGGTGGGCACCGCCTTCACCCAGCGCCCCGACTTGTTCGGCGCAGCGATCGTGCAGATCCCGCTATTTGACATGCTGCGCTATCACCTGATCGGGCGCGGGGCATCGTGGATCGGCGAATATGGCGATCCGCGCATCCCCGAACAGCGCGCCTGGATCGAGGGGTATTCACCCTATCAAAAAATCGTCGAGGATGCCGATTATCCCACCCCCTTCCTGTGGGCCTCGACCGCGGATGACCGCACCCACCCGGCCCATGCGCGCAAGGGCGCAGCGCGGCTGGCTGAACAGGGGCATGATTATTACTATTTCGAAGACACAGTTGGCGGTCATTCGGGCGGCGTTGACAATGAACAACGCGCCAAGATCCAGGCGCTGCAATATATCTATCTGATGCAGCAATTGATGGATTGATCGCCTCTCCGGGCGGGATTTCCCGCTTGGTAGAGCCAAAGATACAGATCGGGCGGTGCGTAATATCTGTGCGCGCCGCCCGTTTTTATGTGTGTGACGGACGCGCGCGCGGTTGCGGCGTCGCGCCAAAGTGCCAAACACAATGTGTCAAACAAACCGACACTTTTGCCTCAATTCACCGCGCATGCGCCACGCGGGGTGTCCTCAATGCCAAATTAACCCCGTGTCACAAGGTCTGGTTAANTCGAGCGCGTTGAACCGGCGACACACGCGGTTCCAACAGGAGGCAAATCAATGGCGTATCCCCACTCCATNTCGATTGCAGATGCAATCAAACGTTATGGCCTGCCGCGCACGCACCGGGTCCATTGGTCGCCCGAACGCAAAGCCGGCGTGGTGCGCGCAGTGCATGACCGCGCGATCAGCTTTCACGAGGCGCGCGCCCGCTATTTGCTCAGCCGCAGCGAGTTCGAGCAATGGGAACGCGAATACGATGCGGCCATGGCCAGTATGAGTTCAAGCGCCGCGCACAGCGCTCGCGGCGCGTTGGAGGATGTCTAACCCCGCGCCAATATGGGGCGTTTGGTGCGTTTCCTCATGGAAATGACCCATGGGGCGTCATGATTGGGGCGGGTTGCCGGGCAGCTTCGGGTCGCGCTTGATTGCTCCTATTGAGCGACCACCTCAATCATGACTTCATTGCGGCGCATTCGGGCCGGCACCATGGGGGCATCGTAGAACGCATATTCGAAATCGCCCACCGGGGTCAGCTTGCGCTCGGCCACCCATTCCATCAAATTGCCTTCCATCACCGCCAGATCGGCATCCGCGCCATAGCCATTGAAACGCACCGCCGCGACCCGGCGCGCGGGCATTTGGGTCAGTGTGATGTCAGCAGGCGGCATGGGCAGGCTTTCCATGGTGAATTTGGCCGGCATGACAAACCGCGTGCGCCATTCATCGACATTGGTTTCTTCCTGCAACACCGGCGCGGTCATGGCGATCGCTTGGTTTTGATCGACGCGCGATTGCATCACGGGCGCGGTCATGGCGATCTCTTCACCGCCCGCGGGGCGATCCTGCGCAAAGATATAGGCAGCGAGCCTGCGAAACCCCTCGCCGCTGGCGCGGCGGCGGCTGCCATTATGGGTCACCTCGGCGACGATCATCGGCTGATAATCGCGCAATTCATATCT
>JABSPI010000172.1 GCA_013214365.1 Erythrobacter sp. | reverse complement strand
AGCGGCGTAGGGGCGGCTGGCCTTGCGTTAAGCCGGTTTACCACCTAACGCGGCGCCAATGTAATAACATATCACGGAATCGGAGCCGAAATGGCGACAGCTGGACCCTCTTCCCCAGATACACAATCAACCGCGAGCATTGACGGCGCGGCGGCAGGCTTAAGCCTGGTGTGCATTCTGCACTGCCTGATCCTGCCAATTTTCGCAGCAGCCTCTCCGTTCATCGCCGTGGTGGCAGATGCTGAATGGGTGCATATTGTCGTCGCCCTGCTCGCTCTGACAGCGTCGGCAACCGTTGTCGTCCTGACCCCTTCGGCGCGCAATGCAGGTTTTCTTATCCCCGTTGGTTTGGGCGCACTGCTGGTTGGAGGCGCGCTTTTACTCGAAGATTTCGGTGTCGATGAGACGGTCCCTACCGTTATTGGCGGCTTGCTGATCGCGTTCGCGCATGGGCGCAGATTGCTGCAACGCTAACGATCTTGGGATGCGGCGCTTGGTTTATGCGCGCCGTTTGAATTGGAGCGGGTGAAGGGAATCGAACCCTCGTCTTAAGCTTGGGAAGCTTCTGCTCTACCATTGAGCTACACCCGCATCCAAGGCCGCGCCGTCTGCTATCTTGCGCGGCCTTCGTCAACGTATTTTTCTATTTTCCCGCTGTCTTCGCAATCTGTGCAGCCTCGCTTGCCAGCTCGGTGACGCGCTCAAACNGGCCCGNGGCAATCGCATCTTTGGGCGTGAGCCAGCTGCCCCCGCATGCAATNACACTGGGCAAAGCNAGGAAATCAGACAGGTTTTCGGCCGAAACGCCGCCTGTGGGCATGAACCGCATATCGCCAAAAACCGATGAAAACGCCTTCAGCATAGGCACGCCGCCTGCCAATTTGGCCGGGAAAAACTTCACATGGCGCAAACCCATGGCATAGGCGCGCTGCACTTCGCCGGCGGTCATTGTGCCGGGAAAAATCGGAATATCTTCAGCAAGGCAATATTCGGCAATATTGTCCACAAGACCGGGCGAGACAATGAATTGCGCCCCGCTCGCCACCACCGATTTGGCTTGGTCGAGAGTTAAAACCGTGCCGGCGCCAACCACAAGATCATCGCCCGCCGCCAGGATCGCTTCCATCCCGGCCTGCGCATTGGGCGTGCGCAATATAACTTCGATCACGCTCAGCCCGCCCGCGGCCAATGCCCGCGCGACCGCGACGGCTGTTGCTGGATCGTCTTCGCCCACCAGCGGCACTACTGGGGCGGATTGAAGGCGCGCGGCCAGTTCAGCATACATTATGTGTAAATCCCTCGTTCTGCGCTGTGCTAGGCGTAATTGGCTTACTTCTCAATCCACGTCTTTTCCAGACGCGGCGCGCATACCATCACACCGATCCGCCAATTGTGCATCAACACTTGCACAGATGCACCGATCTTGCCCCTTGCCACATCGGGTGCACCTCGCCATTTGGGGGGCAATAGAGGGAGACATCCACCATGCGTCAGGTTGACCATTTCATCGTCGGCGAAAGCCCCACCCCAACCCGCAAGCATCAAATCTGGAATCCATCAACCGGCGAGGTTCAGGCCGAAGTGGCGCTGGGCGATGCCTCCTTGCTCGATCAGGCGGTCGCCGCAGCGAAAAAAGTGCAGCCCGAATGGGCCGCGACCAATCCGCAACGCCGCGCGCGGGTGATGTTCAAGTTCAAGGAATTGATCGAACAAAACATGCAAAGCCTGGCTGAATTGCTCGCCAGCGAGCATGGCAAAGTGGTCGATGATGCCAAGGGCGATGTGCAGCGCGGGCTCGAAGTGATCGAATTTGCCTGCGGCATCCCGCAAGTTCTCAAAGGCGAATACACCCAAGGCGCAGGGCCCGGCATCGACGTCTATTCGATGCGCCAACCCTTGGGCATTGGCGCAGGGATCACCCCGTTCAACTTCCCCGCCATGATCCCGATGTGGATGTTCGGCATGGCATGTGCGGCGGGCAATGCCTTTATCCTGAAACCGTCCGAGCGCGATCCCTCCGTGCCTATTCGTCTGGCCGAATTGTTCGTCGAAGCCGGCGCGCCCGAGGGGCTGTTGCAGGTCGTGCATGGCGACAAGGAAATGGTCGATGCGATCATCGANCACCCCGACATCCCCGCGATCAGCTTTGTTGGGTCATCCGATATCGCACATTACATCTATCGCCGCGGCGCCGAATTCCACAAGCGAGTTCAGGCATTTGGCGGAGCGAAGAACCACGGCATCGTCATGCCCGATGCCGATCTTGACCAAGTGGTCAACGATCTGGCCGGTGCAGCTTTTGGTTCGGCGGGCGAACGTTGCATGGCTTTGCCGGTTGTGGTGCCAGTGGGTGAGGACACCGCTGAAAGGCTCAAAGAAAAACTGATCCCCGCGATCAATGGGCTGCGCATCGGTGTGTCCACCGATCCCGATGCCCATTACGGCCCGGTCGTGACCCCCCAGCACAAAGCGCGGGTGGAACAATGGATCACCACAGCCGAAGCCGAAGGCGCCGAAATCGTGATCGATGGCCGCGGCTTCTCCTTGCAGGGGCATGAAAACGGTTTCTTTGTCGGCCCGACCTTGATCGACCATGTCACGCCGCAAATGTCATCTTACCAAGAAGAGATTTTTGGACCCGTTCTGCAGATCGTGCGCGCGGATGATTTTGAAGATGCGGTGCGCCTGCCAAGCGAGCATCAATACGGCAATGGGGTTGCGATCTTCACCCGCAATGGTCACGCCGCGCGCGAATTTGCCTCGCGGGTGAATGTCGGCATGGTCGGCGTCAATGTGCCGATCCCTGTCCCGGTGAGCTATCACACATTTGGCGGATGGAAGCGGTCGGGCTTTGGCGACATCGATCAATACGGCACCGAAGGCTTGCAATTCTGGACCAAGAAGAAGAAAATCACCCAACGTTGGCCCGATGGCGGCGGCGATGGGTCAAACGCCTTTGTCATCCCGACCATGGGATAAATAGTATGCGCACAGCTTTGGTTTTTCTCGCAAGTTTTGCTCTTGTAGGCTGCGATGGAGGGGCGGATATCTCGGACCCGCCTGCCTCCGAGCAGCAAGCTGCTCCCGCAGATGAAGCGCTCGCCAAAGTAGAAATCCCCGAGCGGTTTCGCGGCGTGTGGGATTATGAGGGCAGCACGTGCGACCCGGCGAGCGATCTTCGAACCCAGATCAGCGGCGACCAAATCCGCTTTTACGAAAGCACTGGCGAGGTCGTCTCGGTTGAGTTGGATGGTGACAAGGCGATCGTCGAACTGGCCATGACGGGCGAGGGAGAAAGCTGGACGCAGACATCCGCGCTGATCCACAGTGCAGGCTCCGACACGCTCATTTTTCAGGCCGATGCATCTGCGGTTAATCCCGATGTGACCAATAATCGCAAAAGGTGCCCTTGATCCGGCACCCGCGATACGATCCGACGTCCAAGTCTGCGAAAGGTATGAAGACGTAACAGGACCAAAGCTTAACAAGGACCAGATCTTTACAAGAAGAGGTGTGAGATGACGATCAAACCGGTTTACCTGTTGGCCCCAATGGCGCTGTGCGCGGCGAGCGCAATGGCCAATGCCCAACCCGCCACTTCGATTTGTGCAGCCGGGCCGGCTCAATCCTTTGTCGGCGGCCCCGCAACTCAGGAAACCGGCGCCGCGATCAGAGCAGCAACGGGCGCCACCATTTTCCAATGGGTGTTCGAAGGCAGCCCGGTGACAATGGATTACCGCGAGGACCGTGTGCGCGTATTCTACAACCGCGACATGCGTGTGATCGATATTACCTGCGGCTAGGTATCGGCCGTTCAAACCGCCCAAAATCGCGGGCACGCATCGCCCGCACTTAATTTTGAATTTCCAATCGTGAGGTCAATCATGAAATTGAAACTGGCTCTTATCGCCCTGCCCGCTGCTTTCGCTTTTGCCAGCGTATCGACTAACGCCCAAGATACAATGCCGATGTGCGAACAGGCCGCAGGCCAAGCCTTCTTGGGCACCACCGCCACGCAGGAAAGCGGCGCTGCGATCATGCAGGCCACCGGCGCAACCACTTTGCAATGGATTTTTGAAGGCAGCCCGATGACGCGGGATATGCGCCCGGGCCGTGTGCGGGTCGTGTATAATCGCGAAATGGAAATCATCGCGGTCACTTGCGGCTAAGGCAGCAGAGTGCCGCGCCAACGCGCAACGTCCGGATCACCCTACGAAGATCGCTTCGGGTTCTGCCGGGCGGTGCGCGTCGGCAATCGCATCATCGTTGCCGGCACCGGCCCGATCGAGGATGACGGCACCACCACACC
>JABSPI010000171.1 GCA_013214365.1 Erythrobacter sp. | reverse complement strand
TCGTCCGTGGCAACCGTGTCGACCTATGTGAACGAGACACCGGTTTTCGCAAACTTCCTGCTGCGCGATATTGAGCGGGTAGAGGTTCTGCGCGGCCCACAAGGGACATTGTATGGCTCGGGTTCGCTGGGCGGAACGGTGCGCTACATTACCCGCGATCCGGTGCTGGGTGAGTTTGGCGGTTATGCGACTGCATCGCTGTCGAATGTCGATGGCACCAGTGCGCTTGGCTATTCGCTCGACGGGGCGCTCAACCTGCCTTTGGGCGAAAATCTGGGCCTGCGTCTGGTGGGCTCGTATAATGATTTTCCCGGCATCACTGATTATGTCAATTTGTACGAGCTTGATGCCGATGGGTTTCCGGTTGCGCCCGATGGTGTGCTCGCACCAACCGCATCTTACCAGTCGATCGAGGACACAGATGACGTCGATCAATATATGATCCGCGCAACGCTTTTGTTTGAGCCGAGCGATGATGTGCAGATCCGGGCGCTCTATTCGCGTCAGGATGATGAGATCGGTGGTCGCCGGGCACAAACTGTCGGATTTGACGGCTTTGGCCGCGAATATCAGGACAATGAGATCGGCTCGATCCAGCTTGAGCCATCCGATCGCGAGATCGATCTGTGGGCGCTGGAGGCCAATATCGACCTTGGTTTTGCAACGCTGACATCTTCGACATCATACTACGACACGCAAGGTGGCAGCACGAGCGAGAACACCGGCTTTTACGCTCAGGCAGGCTTCCTTGCTTTCTATTACAACTATCCGCGCCCCATGGCATCGGCGATCCGGACTTATGAAGATTCCGCCTTCATTCAGGAGGTCCGGTTGGTCTCGGACAGCAATGCGACCTTTGACTGGGTTCTTGGCGGATTTTACCGCAATCAAGATCTGGTTGCGACGCAGGATAGCCAGCTCGTTGGGTTCCAGCGTTGGTTCGAAACCGCCTTCCCGTTTGCGATTGGCGCGGTAACGGGCGATCAGGATTTCGAATATCGCCGGGACGAAGCGTTCGAAGAGCTGGCCTTTTTTGGCGAGGCAACCTGGCACATAACCGATACGATCGACCTGACGGTCGGTGCGCGCTATTTCGACAATTCGTCGCGCAATGACACCTTCATTGATTTGCCGCTCTATGCCGCTTTGGCAGAGCCAACCAATGCCGAATTTGATGTCGATGAAGACGATATCTTGTTCAAGGGCAATTTGTCCTGGCGCTTTGCCGATGATCAATTGGCCTATGCCACGATTTCTGAAGGTTATCGCCGCGGTGGCTCCAATGCGGTGCCTCTGGTTGGAACCTTCGCCGAGGATCCGGACTGGCAGATCTATCAGGCCGACAGCGTGGTGAATTACGAAGCTGGGGTCAAAGGCCGGGCGGGCGATATCACTTATGATGTCAGCGCGTTCTATGTCGATTGGAACAATCCGCAACTGAACACCGCGACAACCAATTTTGGCTTCTTTGCGGTGCGCAATGGAGAATCAGCGCGCACCTATGGGCTTGAGGCGGCCGTTGACGGCTATCTCGGAGACAGTGTCCGGTATCAACTCGGCTATGCCTATATTAACGCAGAGCTAACCGGCGACATTCTCTCGCCTGAGGGGGTCGTNTTGGGCTTTGACGGGGACCGTTTGCCCGGCGTGCCAGAACATATGATCAATTGGGCGCTGACCTATGACACGCCGATCAGCGACACCTGGTCGCTTTATCTGCGCACGGACGGCAATTACCAGTCGAGCACGCGCAATTCGATCGGGACCAATGAGACCTTCAACGTACCGCTCGAAGGCTTTGCCTTTTTCAATGCCACCGCGACCGTGTCCAATGGGCCGTGGAGCGTGTCGGCATGGGTGCGCAATATTTTCAACGAAGAGGGGGTGACCGGATTGTTCTCCGAAGCCTTTATGGGAACTGCTCCGGAAAGCGGTTACTTCGGCAATGGCAATAAGGAGTTTCTCTCCTTGCCGCGCACGCTGGGGGTGACAACCACTTTCGTTTTCTAGACGAAGGTGCATCGATCATCGCCATGGGCCCGATAATGTCACATTCGCCCCCCAATTCAGACCGTCTTGCCGCTGCATCGCGCACCGCGATGGAGCTGTTGCAGCAGGGCAAGGCGGCTGAGGCCCAAACCGTGTTGCATACCGCATTGCAAGGCGGCGGCGCGGGGGCGATGACTTGGGTGTTGCTGGGCAAGGCGCAGCAAATGGCCAATGATTATGCCGGCATGGCCGACAGTGCGGCGAGCGCCAGGGCGCTGCAGCCCGATGATCAACGTGTGATTGATTTCGAGTTGGAAGCCTTGATCCTCAAGGGGGATCTCGCTCAGGCTCGGCGGCGGATTGCGACATTGGCAGATGGCCTCAGGTCAGACGAGGCTATTTCGGCGGAACGGCTGGGCGCTCTGGCTGAGCGTGCGGTGCAGATCGCCGATTATCCTCTGGCACACGATTTGTTGAATACGGCTCTTTCGCAGGCGCCCCAAGATGCGGGTCTGCTCTTCAACCGTGCTGCGGTGCGCGTGGCACTGGGACAGATCGAAGATGGGGGCAAGGATCTCGACGCGGTTCTGGTCAAGCGTCCCGACGATGGGGATGCTTGGTACAATCGCATCACGCTGGATCGGCAAGCGCCATCTTCGCCCATCTGGATGAAGCTTGATCAATTGACCCCAAACCTCACCGGACAACCGGGCGAAATTCCAGTGCGCTTTGCCCGCGCCAAAGCGTTTGAAGATTTCGGGCAACACGGTGCCAGTTGGGCTGAGTTGGAGCGTGCCAATCACTTGCGCCGCGCGCGTATGCGCTACGATGTTGGCGCTGACATCGCGACGATGGAGCAGATCGCGCAAACCTTCACCGCGCCCGGTTCCAGCACCTCGCCTGATAGCGAGCCGGAATTGGCCGGCGATGGTCGTGCACCCGTGTTTGTGGTGGGTATGCCGCGATCGGGCACCACTTTGGTTGATCGTCTGTTTGCTAGCCACCGCGCCATGGCCAGTGTGGGCGAGGTTAATGACCTTGCCTTGGCTATTATGGAAGAAACCGGCGCCGTGGCCTCCAAAGCGCAATTGGTCGAACGTTCAGCGCGCACAAACCCTGCCGCGATCGGCGCCAATTATATGCGCCGCATGGGCCAACGGGTGGGGGGCGAGATGCGCCCGGTCGATAAAACCCCGCTCAATTTCCTTTATCTGGGGCTGGTCGCACACGCGATGCCAGAGGCGTGTATTATCCATGTCGAGCGGGATCCGCGCGATATCGCTTTTGCGGTCTACAAGACCCTGTTTCAGATGGGCTATCCGTTTGCCTATTCGCTGGCGGATATCACCCGCTACATGATCGCCAAACACGCTTTGATGCAGCATTGGTTCGAGCTGATGCCCGATCGTATTGTGCGGGTTTGCTACGAGGATTTGGTGCGTGATTTTGACGGGGAAAGCCGCCGTTTGATCGCCGCTGCCGGGCTCGAATGGGATCCCAAAGTGCTCGATTTCCATCTTGAGAGCAGCCCTTCGGCCACTGCCAGTGCAGTGCAAGTGCGCCAGCCAGTGCACACGCGTTCGATCGGTGCGTGGGAGCGCCATTCGGCCAAGCTGGCGCGGGTGACAGATGAATTTGCAAAGGCGGGAATGCTGTGATGGATTTCAAATCGATAATTTCAGGCCTAGGTGCAGCGCTAGGCCTTGGCGCATCACTTTGCCTAGGTGCCTCGCCTGCCGAGGCGCAGGAATTGCGGCCGACGAGCCAGTTTGCGCCCCCTGTAAATGCTGCTCCTCCTGCGGGTGATCAGTCGGGCATTTTGCGTCTGCAACCCGCCAAAGCCGACCATTTCGAGATTCAAAAAAACCTGTTCGGATTGCGCCGCAGTGAACTTGATCTCGACCAGATTCCCGCACTCGAAATCGGCTTGGTCCAGGATGGTGCGCGCATGATACCGGTCACGCGCGGCCCCATTCGGGGCGATCATGTGCATTGGGAGTGGGTCGTCCAGCCTGGCGTGATTTGGCAGACTGCGAGCGGACAAATGCGGCTTTCGCTGCCGGTGGCTTTGGCCGAACGCAATGCCAATTGCGTTCACAATGGTCTGCTGACAATGGCGCTCGGCAAAGACGCTGGTGCCGTTGGCGAAATCGAGGCCGATTTCCAGATCGCCAGCGAGACGTGCGCTTACCTCAATCTCGATATGACCGCGCGGTTGGATGCTCGGTTTGAGCGCGGCATGATTATGGATGCCGAGACGCTGCGCGCAGCAGACCGCGCCGAACGCGCCGCGCGGCTGCCCACGCGTCCGATTTCCGAATTGTCCTTTTCCGACCAGCTTGCCAGCGCATCTGAGGTGAAGCCAGAGACCATCACCGGTTTTGGCGTGGTGTTGGACGGCACACATTATGTGTCTGATTGCCCCACCCGCGCCGGTCCCTATCCGTTTTGTGATGAATTGGTCCTGCCCTCCTACAGTTGGGCCAAATCGATATTTGCTGGAATTGCGGCCATGCGGATGGAGCAGCTGTATCCCGGCACACGCAATTCATCGATTGCGACCTATGTTGGTGGGTGCGAAGATGATTGGGCTGATGTCACTATCAACGACACGCTCAACATGATGAGCGGTCATTACAATGATCGCCGCCATGAAGTGGATGAAGGCGGTGAATTGATGCGCCGGTTCTTTCTGGTCGAAACCCATCCCGACAAGATCATCCTAGCCTGCCGCGGATTTGGTCGGCGCAGCGATCCCGGCAAGCGTTTCGTCTATCGCACCGCTGACACTTATATCACTGGCACTGCACTGACCGCGGTTTTGCGCACCCAGCGCCAATCGGTCGATGCCGATCTGCAGCGCGATGTCCTCGACCCGATCTGGTCGCGCCTGATGCTCAGCCCGCTGATCTCTAAGACCCGCCGGACCTATGATGAAAGCGCTATCCCTTTCGCTGGATGGGGGCTGTATCTCACGCGATCTGACCTCGTGCGGATCACCCAATTCCTGCAAACCGGCGGAGTGATCGATGGCGAACAGATGCTAGATCAAACAATGCTGCAACAAGCCTTGCAACGAGGCGCAGCGCCCTACGGGCTCCAAGCGGCCAGCGCCGACCAGCGTTATCGCAATGGCTTTTGGGCGTGGAATGCCGGACCCAATCTGGGGTGCAATGCGGATCAGTGGATCCCATTAATGTCGGGCTATGGCGGGCTGACTGCTGCGCTGCTGCCATCGGGTGATCTGTATTATTATGTGAGCGATGGCTTCGCATTTCGATCGGCCAATGCAATCGGCGCCATTCATCAGGTGAACCCGCAATGCTAGACCAAGCCCGCCCGGCACCGACCGGCTTTCCCAAAGTTGCCCCTGATGGTTTTGCCGCCGGGATATTCCTCAGCTTCCTCGCCACTGCCGGATTGTTTTATGTCAACATAATGGCCGCGATTGTCGACGGCCTTATAGTTGGCCTTGGCCTTTCGGACCGTGAGGC
>JABSPI010000170.1 GCA_013214365.1 Erythrobacter sp. | reverse complement strand
GTCGATCCGCGCATTCCGAAATTAACCCGGCCAAGCCGGCTGCGAACGGTGGGCTGAGTGCGCTCAGCGATCTCATTTCGGGCCTGATTGCCGTTAAGCATCGCATCGAGCGCGTACAATTCGCCTTTGATTGAGGCCAAGCGATCGTCGAAGGCGGCTGGATCGCCCCCTGGAGTCCGCGCAACCGCCACTTCAAGCAGTCTAACCTTGCGTTCAGCCTCGTTCAGCCTTTGTGAGCTCGCGGTAACGCTGCGGCTCAGAGCTGTCACTTCGGCCCAGAATGCATGGGTGTCGGGCTGCGCTGGAAGAGCTCCCTGATCGCGCAAAGGGGTGACCTTGAAGCTTTGGGGACCGACCAATTGGGTCGTTTGTCCGCGCACGCGCTTTGCCATTTCAACCGTGTAATCGCCCGGAGGAACAAGGAAACCAGAGGGTTCATTGCCGCCGCGAGCGGGCCGGGCAAAGCTGGTATCAGGGAAACGCAGGTTCCAATTGACCCGGTGGAACCCTTTCTTTGCTGGTCCGCTGATCCGGCGCACGACATTTCCATCTGAATCGCGCACAGTCAGCCAGATCATCGGCTTGTCTTCCTGCAATTCGGCCGTGATCCTATCAAAGCCGGGGAAGGGGGTGTCTGCACCATCCGCGATCAACGGTTTTTCGCTTTCACGCCGTTGCTGGGTCAATGATTGAATATCATCGGCCAGATAATAGGTGAAATTGGCTCCAAACTCAGGGTTGGGCGCCATGTAATATCCATGACCTTGTGAACCGCCGCGCGAGAAAGCCAATTCCGGCTTTTCAATATACCACAGCGCATCGCGGCCTGGGAACAACATCGCTTCTTGCTCGAGGCTTGCCTCCGTCAACTCGCGCAGCGGCGAGATGTCATCGATGATGAAAAATCCCCGTCCAAAGCTGGCAGCGACGAGATCATCTTCGCGGCGTTGGATAGTGACATCACGAAAGGCAATTGTAGGGGCATCACCGCTCAACTTGACCCACTTCTCACCGCCATCAAGCGTGAAAAACAACGCGAATTCGGTCGCGGTGAACATCAGGTTGGGGTTCACGTGATCCTGTACAACGCGCCAGACAAGGTGGCGTTCGGGAATGTTACCCGTGATGCTTTGCCAGGTGCGGCCCCGGTTGGTGCTCTTGAGAAGATAGGGCGCGAAATCGCCATATTTGTGGTTGTCGAGCGCGATATAAACTGTGTTCGGATCGTGCAGATCGGCGCGGATGTCATTGACGAAAGCGCGGTCCGGTACGCCGGGCAGCGACCCGACCTCGATCTGGCGCCAGGTGGCGCCGCCATTTTCAGTTACTTGGATCAATCCGTCATCAGTGCCGACATAGAGCACGTTTTCATCGAATGGGGATTCGCCGATCGACGTGATCGTGTTGTATTGCGACATAGCGAGCAAGTCCCAGCCCGCCTCCCAGCTCCATTGGCGTCCCTGCACCGGCAGGCGCATACGGTCTTCATTACGGGTAAGATCGCCGGAAATAGCGGTCCACGTATCGCCGCGATCATCCGACCGCCAAAGGCGCTGTGAGGCGAAATAGATCCGCGATGGCTGATGCTGGCTAACCCAGATCGGGCTGTCCCAGTTCCAACGTGGAATGTCATCACCCGGCGCCGGCTGCGGCTGGATNCGGACGAACTCACCGGTGATGCGATCAATCCGGGCAAGNTTACCNTGCTGCGATTGNGCGTACATAATGTCGGGATTGCCGGGTTCAGTGGCAGATTGGTGGCCATCGCCTCCGAGCGTTACGAACCAGTCGTCATTGCGAATGCCCTGACGATTGTCGGTGCGTGAGGGGCCCCCTTGAGAATTGTTATCCTGCGTCCCGCCATAGACATAATAGAACGGTTCGGCATCATCGACCGCGACCTTATAAAATTGTGTGATCGGCAGATTGTCGATGAAACGCCATGTGCGCGTGTGGTCCCAACTTTCATACAAACCGCCATCAGAGCCGAACAAGATATATTCTGGATCAGTGGGGTGAAACGCGATCGCGTGGTCGTCGACGTGCTTCAATTCATTGTTGAGGTTGGAGAACGTTTTTCCGCCATCATTTGAAATCTGTGACGTGTTCGACACCAGATAGATGCGATCGAAATGATGCGGGCTGGCATAGAGCTCCTGATAATAGTGCGGACCAGTGCCGCCGGAGACCGTGTCGGACATTTTGGTCCAGCTCGAGCCGCGATCACTGGAACGCCAAATGCCCCCTTCGCGCAGGTCAAGTTCAATCGCGGCGTAGACCACGTCGGGTTGCATCGGCGAAATTGCAATGCCGATTTTACCCATATTTCCGCTGGGCAATCCGGTCTTGAGTTCGGTCCAGTTTTCGCCGCCATCCTCGCTGCGCCACAAACCGCTTTCGGGACCGCCACCGACATAGGCTGCAACTGTGCGGTGACGTTGCCAGGTGGTGGCGTAGAGGCGGTCGGGATTGCTTGGATCGATCATCAGATCGCCGGCGCCGGTATATTCATTGTCCGACGACAGAACGAGATCCCAGGTCTCGCCACCATCGCTGGTCTTGTAGACGCCGCGCTCGCCGCCCGGGCTCCAGACGGGCCCTTGCGCCGCGACCCATACGGTATTGGAATCTTCGGGGTGAACGATGATCTTGCCGATCCGCTCGGAATTTTCGAGACCCTTTTTGGTCCAGGTCTGACCGCCATCCTCGGAGAGATAGATACCGTCGCCAAATCCTAGGTGGCGGCCGCCGTGGTTTTCGCCAGTTCCAACCCAAATCCGGCTGGGATCAGAAGGGTCAAGGCCCAGCGCGCCGATTGAGTAGGAACCTTGGCCATCGAAAAGGCTGGTCCATGTGGTGCCAGCGTTTTCAGTTTTCCAAACGCCGCCCGAACCAACCGCGACATACCAAGTGGCCGGGTCATCTTGCACAATGGCGATGTCCGCAATCCGTCCGGACATAAAGGCGGGGCCAATCCCGCGCAGATTGAAAGCCGAGAAAGTGCCGCTTGAAAGCGCCGGCTTGTCCTTACCCTCATCCGATTGTGCGATGGCAATGGAACACAGGCCGAAAGCGGCCAAAATGCCGATCAGGAAATTCACTACTCTCATTATGCAACCCCGTTTTGATCAGACCTATGCGATCAGTCCACATCAGCCGAACCGCAAACTCTTGCCGATGAACGACACATTAGGCTCGACAATCAGCGATTCTACGTAAACGAGGCGTCTCTATGACAGCACTTGCCGCGATTCCCAAAGTGGGAATCGCATCGGGGCGGGGGGTGCAATGTGCTGCGGGCTTCAGGCAGCCAATCCGCGTTGCCCCTCGCGGCCCATGGCGATCAGGAACGGGTTGTCGGCCTGGCTCGCCATAAAATCATCGCGAGATTGCAAGCCGCGCCATTGGTGCGCGATCAGGCATTGGCCAATCGGCCCGCCCAGCGATGATCCCGGCCCAAGCAGGATCAGACGGTCCGGAGCAAATTCCTTCAGCGCAACTTCGAGTGATTTGGCAAAATCATACATTGTGGTGATCTGCGTATCGAGCGTGTAGCGGTGAAGCGCATCGCGGTCGCTTGTATTGGGAGACCAGATCTTACCACAGCCATCGATCAAGGGGATCGATGGGCTCTCGAATAGCGAACTGGGTAAACGGGTTTGTGCGGTGGCAGCGATGTCGCGCAGAAGGCTGGTATGGAACGCTGCATGGCGCGGCAGGACCGGCGGAGGATTGCCATCAATGGGAGGCAAAGTTTTGCGCAGATGGTCGATTGCTGCATCATCGCCAGCGAGCACCAGCGTGCCGCCAAGGTCAATTGAGAGGAATGCGTTCTGGGTCGCCTCCACCTGTGCCAACACATTGGCGCGCAG
>JABSPI010000017.1 GCA_013214365.1 Erythrobacter sp. | reverse complement strand
GTGGAGCGTCAAAAGGCTGACGCGGTTGGGGTCGACCTCGATGCCCTCCGACGTCGACAGCGCCACGCGCTCCAGCATCCGGTCTTCGCCGCTGCGCCAAATTTTCGCCATGCGCAGGCAGCCGAGCGCCCACCACACAGTGCGGTGGATCAGCCAGTATCGGAACCGATCACGGTCGACGGTGACGCCCGCTTCGGCTTCGTAGGCGGCGAAGTAGTCGTCGAGGCTGCCTAGCCCCAGCGCAGGCCGATCGTATCGGTGGAAGCGCCACACCGCCATGCAGCCAAACGCCAAATCCTCATGCCGATCACCGAAATGCGCCAGTTCCCAATCGAGCACGCCGGTGAGTTTGGAGTTCTCCGCCAACACATTGCCCATTCGATAATCACCATGAATGAGCACCGGCTCGACCGGGTCAGGGCAATTGTCCTCCATCCATTTAAGGCCCAGCGCGATGATCGGTCGATCGCCGCCCGCTTCCTCAAACTGGGCCTTCAGCTCCGCAATCGCCGCGCGATAGTCCATTACGGGCACCGTCTCGGGCAATGCCTCAAGCTTGAGCGAATGGATGCGCGCAAGGTCGCGCGCCGCCTGTTGCAAGAGCGCAGACGGGTCCTCCATCTCCAGAATTTGCTTAGGGTTCGGCGTGCCGGGCAGCGCCTGCATCACAAAGCCCGAACCGATGCCGTCCTCGGCTTCCAGCTCTGCAACAACGCGCGGCGCGGTCACACCGGCGGCGTTGGCCTGGCGGATGATCTCGGCTTCGACATCGTGGCCAAAGGGCCGGTCTTCCATGAAAGCCAACGAAGGCGCGCGGCGCAGGACGAAATCCGCCTCGCCGCACGAAAACCGCCAGCTTTCCATAGTGGCACCCCCGGTCAAGCGTTCGAGACCGGAAGGCGGCGGCAGGCCGGCGCGAGTGCAAACCCGCGCCAGCCCGTCGATCAGTTGATTAGGTGTCGCATCACCCATCTAATCACCCCTGCGGGCTTTACGCGACGACATTGTCCTTCTTGACCGTGATCACCTGCGGATAGGTGAACTCTTTCAAGCCTTCCTTGCCGTATTCCGCGCCAAAGCCCGACTGTTTGTGCCCGCCAAAGGGCGCAAAGGGCGACAGATGCATGAATTCGTTGATCCAGACGGTGCCGGTCTCAAGCTGTTCGGCGATCTCGACACCCTTGTCGTGGTCAGCGGTCCAAACCGCGCCGGCAAGGCCGTAATCGGAATTGTTTGCGCGCTCGATCACTTCATCTTCGCTCGAAAATTTCATCAGCGGCATGACCGGGCCGAATTGCTCTTCGGCCACGATGCGCGCATCTTCGGGCGGATTGTCGAGGATTGTGATCGGCACGTAATAGCCCGTTCCCGAGGGGTCCTTGTCCCCGCCGGTCAGGAATTTGTAGCCATTATCCTTGGCGTCTTCGATCAATTCGAGCACGCGCTCATATTGTTTTTTGTTCTGGATCGGGCCGACACCGGTGCCTTGTTCCGAACCATCGCCGACCACGACTGACTTGGCATATTCGGCGATTGCTGCGGAAAGCTCGTCATAAATGTCTTCGTGGATGTAAACCCGCTTGGCCGCGATGCAGACCTGTCCAGCGTTTTGGAAGCTTGACCAGAACAGCTGTTCGGCGACCTTTTTGGGATCGGCATCAGGCAGCACGATCGAGGCGTCATTGCCGCCCAGTTCCAGCGTAATGCGTTTCAGATCGCCCGACGCGCCTTCCATGATCTTTTTCCCGGTCGCGGTTGAACCGGTGAAGGTGATCTTGTCGATATCGGGATGCGCGGTGATAAGCGGGCCAAGGCTGTCTTCACCGGTGATGATGTTGACCGTGCCGGCGGGCACTTTGTCCGCGATCAATTCGGCAATCCGCAAGGTTGCCAGCGGAGTGAACGGCGATGGCTTGAGCACAATCGTACATCCGCTCATCAAAGCAGGGATAATCTTCTGGATCGCCATCATAACGGGGAAGTTCCACGGCACGATGCCGCCCACCACGCCCACAGGCACCCGGCGGTGACGGTGCAAACGGGTATCGTCGTCCTGAATGATCTCTTCTTCGAGCTGAAGCGTGGATTGCGCCGCGGAAATGCCCGCCGCGCCAAAAATCTCACCTTTGGCCTGGGCGTGCGGCTTGCCTTGCTCGCTGGTCAACAGGCGGAACAGCTCATCGGCGTTTTCCTTGATCGCGCCCGAAATCGCCATACAGGCGGCCTGACGCTCTTCGAATGAGGTTTTCTTCCACGTCTTGAANGCAGCGCGCGCCGCGGCGACCGCTTTATCAAGCTCGCCCGNCCCGCATGCGGGNACTTGCCCGATCACCTCTTCATTGGCCGGATTGACCACGTCGAGCCATTCNCCGGTCTCGATCATCTCNCCATTGATCAGGTTCTTATACTGGGTGACCATCGTCTATTCCTCTCTCATCCAAAAATGGAATCGGTTTTCGCTCAAACCGAAAGTGGCGTGTTGCCACCAAAAATCAATTCCCATTGCGCGCTTGTGTAACAGCGCCTCATCGCCGCGCTCTCCTCTAGGCGCTGCATACCCTCGATGCTCCTATCAGTTGCGCTATGCAACGCACAAGCTATTGACGCACGCCAAGAGGAGAAATTTGAATGAGCGAGACGACCACAGCTTCCACGCCCGACTTTGTTTTGTACGGCAGCCCGGTCTCGCCCTTTGTGCGCAAGGCCGCGGCGCTGTGCATTGAAAAGGGCGCAGGCTTCGATGTTGAGCCGGTCAATATCATGGCGATGCCGGACTGGTTTCTCGAAATTTCGCCGATGAAACGCATCCCGGTGCTGCGCGATCGGTCTGTCGCAACCCAAGGCCCCGCGGGCACGATCGCCGATTCGAGCGCCATTTGCGCCTATATCGAACGCAAACATGCCAAGCCGGCGGTCTATCCGGACAATGATTTTGACTTTGGCCGTGCATTGGCGGTGGAAGAATATGCCGACACGGTTTTAGCACCGGCGGGCGGGCTGGGCATTTTTCGTCCGATCTTCTTCTCGCTCATGGGCGGGAAGCAGCCCGATATAGACACCGCAAAACAGGCATGGGCGAACGATCTGCCACCAATATTCGACCAGCTCACGAATGAATTGGGGGACAAGGAATTTATGGTGGGCGAGAGCTTTTCGATCGCGGACGTCGCGGTGACTTGCTGCTTCATGCAAATCGCTCTGGTTGCGAACACACCTATGGATGCCTGGCCCAGCCTGTCGGCCTATTTCGAACGGATGCAAGCGCGCCCGTCGATCGCCGGCCCCTATGCCCAAGCCGACGGCTTTATACGCAAGGCCTTGCCCGAGCGGTTAAATCTGACTTAAGGCCGGTAGCGCATAGGGTTGGGATCACAACAGCCAGATCAAGCGGGAGCCGCGTGCCGCAATGGCGAAGAATTGGTGTATCGGAATTATCGGAGGCTCGGGCCTCTATAATATTGCCGGGATCGAGGATGAGCAGTGGCTCATGATCGATACCCCTTGGGGCGAGCCCTCTGATGAGATCCTGTGCGGAACGATCGGTGGGGTCAAAGTGCGCTTCCTGCCGCGCCATGGGCGCGGTCACCCGATCAGCCCGGGCGAGCTTAATGCGCGCGCCAATATTGACGCGCTCAAACGTGCCGGCTGCACCGATATCCTCGCGATTTCGGCGGTGGGATCGCTGCGCGAAGAGATCGAGCCCGGCCGCTTTGCCGTGGTCGAGCAATTTATCGACAACACCAAACACCGCGCCTCGACCTTTTACACCAGCGGCATGGTCACCCATGTCTCAATGGCAGACCCGGTGTGCCCGCGCCTGTCCGAAATGGCCGCCAAGGCGATCACCGGATGCAAAGGCAAGCTGGCCACTGGTGCAACCTATCTGGCGATGGAAGGGCCGCAATTTTCAACCCGCGCCGAAAGCCACATGTACCGCGCCTGGGGCGCCGATGTGATCGGCATGACCGCAATGCCCGAGGCCAAACTCGCAAGAGAAGCAGAGCTGCCTTACGCTCTGGTCGGGATGGCGACCGATTACGATTGCTGGCGCGAGGGGGAGGACGCGGTCGAGGTTGCACAAGTGATCGCGCAGATGAACGAAAACAGCCAGCTGGCGCGCGACGTGGTGCTCAAATTCATCGAAAACCTGCCTAAAACACGCAGAGCTTCGCCGCTCGACACCGTTCTCGACAATGCAATCATCACCGCGCCAGATGAACGCGACCCGGCGCTTTTGGCCAAGCTGGATGCGGTTGCGGGGCGGGCGTTGAAGGCCAAAGGGTCAAAGTGACAAGAACCCGCGTGGTCTATGGCGCGCTGACTGTGTTCAAATCTGTCAGGTCTCGCGTTCCTTCCAGCGGCCTTTGACCGGTTCAAACTTGTCCACCCGGATCGATTGCCACACCCCGCCAACCAGGTAGGGGTCGTCATTGACTGTTGCGCGCGCGGCGGCCTCGTCCTCGGCCTCAATGATCAGCAGCGAACCGACAAATTCACCCTTGGCATTGAGCAGCGGCCCCGCGGTCAGGTAATTGTCGCTGTGCTCTGCCATATGCTCGCGCTGCGCTTTGAGGTGGATCTCGCGCAGCTTGTCATTGTGCTCACCATCGCGGCAATAAAATGCATACAGAGCCATCGCTCAACCTTCCACCTTTCGATCGGCTTGCCGCTTTGCGTTTCATTTAATCACGCAAACGACCCAAATCCCATCGACGAAGTCTACTCTCAAGCGGTCATGCAATCCAGCCCGTTTCGGTCCGTTCCAGAAGGGATGAGCGGGAGTACCCCCAAGCGGCAACCCTAATTATGCTCGCCCTTGGACGGGATCGCACCGGGCTGCCATTGCTCACCAGCAAAGCGGATCGAGGGCGCGATATGTGTGCCCCCATCTGCGTCTTGGACAAGCAGGCCGCGCTCGGCGATGTGGGGTTGATCGAAGGCTTCGCGAAAGTCGAGCACTGGGGAGAAGGCGACGTCCTTATCGGCGAACCATTCGATCCATTGCGCGCGGGTGCGGGTGGCGAAAGTGGCGCGCAAAAAGGCGATCAATTCGCCCTGTTCGCCCGCCGGCGCCTCGGCCTGCGCCAGCAGATCCTCGCGCCCGAGCGCGCTGAGCAGATTGCGCGCAAACTTGAGCTCGCGCCCGCCCAGCGCGACATGCTGCGCATCTTTGGTCTCATAAATCTGATAAAAACCCGCCCCACCCAAAGATCGCTGGCTTTCGGAGCGCGGCGAGGGCCCTCCTGCGATTGCGCTGCCTGCTGTGTGCGCGCACCAGGGCAAAAGGCTGTCGAACATTGCACAGTCAATATAGGCGCCCTCACCGCTGCGCTCGCGCCCGACCAGCGCCATCAAAACCGCCGATGCAGCGGTCAATCCAGCGGCGAGGTCCGCGCTCGCCGCGCCCGGCACAACCGGGGCACCATCGGGGCCATCATTCACCGCGAGAAACCCCGCCAGCGCCTGCACCGCCATGTCATGTGCGGGATGGTGCGCCAATGCACCTTCCTGACCAAAGGCCGAAATCGAGCAATAGACAATGTCGGGCTTGATTGCCTTGACGCTGTCATAGTCAAAGCCAAGCCGCTTCATCACGCCCGGACGAAACCCTTCTACAAATACATCGGCTGAGGCGACCAGATCGCGCAGCCGCGCCGCACCCGCTTCGCTTTTAAGGTCCAGCACAATGCTTTTCTTGCCGCGATTGAGATTGGCGAACCACACCGAATGCTCGGCCCCGTCATAGGTGTCGAACGGCGCTTGATCGCGCGCAGGGTCACCGTGAACCGGTTCAATCTTGATCACCTCGGCCCCGTGATCGGCCAGCATCACCGTCATCATGGGTCCGGGGAGAAATTGCGACAGGTCAATGACCTTAATGTCAGACAGCTTGCCCATCGCCGCTCAAACCCATGCCGTGCGGTGCACGCGTCCATGCCCCACCGCCAAAGATGTGATTGTCATCATTTCACTCGAACACATCGCCGCCACCTCTCCCTCGGGCCAGAGAATTGGAAAAGAGAATTGGGCCAGAGGTATGGGCCAAGTCCTTGCGGCTGTTCCCTATCAAACCGGATCGGGTTGGCAAGCATGTTGACGGCGCAACCGCGCGGTGAAGATGATCGGCGCCATGGTGCCATTAGCCCCCCGCGCCCAGCAGCGCTCACAGCCGCGCGGTGAGTAGTGCCCGGAGGTTTAAATCACGAAATCTATCGGCGCGCCCTCGTCTTGCGACAAGCGCAATTGGGCCCGCGCGGCTTTGCTGCGATGGGTGACCATGCGGGTGTGCAAGGTGGAGACCTGCTCGCTCCCCGTCTTCACGAACAAGAACGGGAACAGGCCATGCAGGAAACATGCACATCCCCCCACAACCATGCGCCATCCAAAGCTGGAGGCGTGGCCCAAATGTTCAAAATAGCTCTCACCGATCGATTCGGGGTGCTCGGTAAAAGCTTTGCGGAGTGATGTGAGCGGCATGAATCGTCCCTTGTGGCTTAACAGCATCGGATTTTGAGACAGTTTAGCGGACAGTTCGGCGAAAATTATCCCAAATTTGCTCGCTAATGATATTATTTTGGGATAATATTCTGCATATGTCAGATATGATAGAATTAGATGATCGTGACTGGGCGATCTTGAAGCTTGTGCAGAGCGACGCCACGCTTTCGCTTCAGGCAATTGCCGATGCGGTCGGCTTGTCGACCAATCCGTGTTGGCGCCGGGTTAAACGGATGGAGGAGGCCGGGGTGATCGCGCGCCGGGTCGCATTGCTTGATCCGGGCAAAGTCGGCGCGGGCACATGCGTGTTCGTTGCCATCCGCACCCGGCGCCATGATGCGCAATGGCTGGAGCAATTCCACACCGCGATCGCCGCCATTGATGAAATCACCGAATGCCACCGCATGGCCGGCGATATCGACTATCTGCTCAAAGTGAGGACCGGTGATATTGGCGGCTATGACCGGATCTATCAAAAACTGATCCGGCGGGTGCCCGACTTGGCCGATGTCACGGCGAGTTTCTCGATGGAGGAGCTGAAAGCGACCACAGCGCTGCCGCGGCCTGACTGACCAAACCCGCTATTCGATCACCATCATCGTGATCGCCAGGGCCGCAGCGAACGATCCCAGTGTCGCCGCGAGCACCGGCACCAATGGTCGCCACCCTGCCCCAATGACAAGGCCAAGCTGCGAACGCATGGCGGTCGCTGTGACTGCCAGAAGCAGCAGAAACTTGGACAATTCCAGCCCTCGGCTCGCCACTTGTGTGGGCAAGGTGACGAAACTGTTCGCCACCACCAGCGCCAGAAAACCAAGAATGAACCATGGCACCGACACACGGCGCCAAGCGGGCGTGGCCTGCTTGTCAGCAGCGCTCGACCCTAGCCACAGCGCCACCAAAGCCACCAGCGGAGCAAGCAGCGCCACCCGCGCGAGCTTGATCACAGTGGCCTGCCCGCCAGCCTCATCCGAGATCGCATAGCCCGCACCGATTGCCTGCGCGACATCATGGATCGAAGACCCCACCAGATAGCCGGCCTGATTGTCTGACAATTCCAACATCACCGCGAGCGCGGGATAGGATGCAAGCGCCAAAGCGCTGGCCAAAGTCACCCCGACCAAGGTCAGGGTGAAACGCGCCTGATCAAGCCGGTCACGCCCCACCACGCTGTAGAGGGCGAGCGCGGCGGAAATCCCACAAATCGCGGTTGCGCCGCCCGCCAAAACGCCGGCATAACGCCCTTGGCCTGCCAATCGCGCGCCCAATAATCCGCCACCAAAAGCAACCGCCATAATCGCCAGCAATCCGGCAAATGCACCAAATCCCAAAGCGGCGATTTGCATCAATGACACCTGCAGGCCGAGCAGCACGATCCCAAACCGCAAAAATTGGCGCGAGACAAAATCAAGCCCTTCGCCAAGACGCGGATGCTCAGCCAGAAAATGCAGCGCCAAGCCCAGCAGCAACCCGGCAAGGATCGCAGGAATTCCATATTGATCGGACAGCCACAAGGCCGCCAAAGCCACAATCAACGCGGTCGCAACACCGGGCAATAATGACCGGAACTGCACACGCCGCGACGGCTCTGCCTGCTCAACCTGATAGAATTCGCCAAACAGGTCCCCGGCGTAAAGCCCGGGATCAGGTTTTGCCATGATCGTTATCCCTCTGTGTCCGCCAAAGCCCTTACGCGCAAATCACCGATCCGTCGATTGTCTAGGCGGGGGCCTCAAACGCAATATCTCAGCGACGTGTGCAACATCGCGGCAAAAAATGGTGCGGTTGCGGTGTCATCACTGCGATGGCCGCACTCAAAACGCGCATGCAACACAATGTTGCACGAACTTTGCTTGATGTTGCGCGCTTGCGGGTGCAATCCTCATTCGCCCGGGGCTTTTGACCCACAAGAAAGGAGATATGCACACCATGAACGCCATCCAATCGCCCGCTCAATTTCTCGACCGCTCGCAATTGCGCCGGTCCTATCGCGTGGATGAAGAGGTGTGCATTGCCGAGCGCTTGGAACAGGCAGGGCCTGCGGGCAAAGTGGCTGACAAGGCGGCAAAACTTGCGGTCGATCTGATCACCGGCGCGCGCGCCCATAAGGCATCGGGCATTGATGCCTTCCTGCAGCAATATGGCCTCGACACCGAAGAGGGGATCGCGCTGATGTGCTTGGCCGAGGCGCTTTTGCGAGTGCCCGATGGCGAGACCGCCGATGCGCTGATTCGCGACAAGATCGGTGAAATCGATTGGAGCGAGCACTTGGGGGAAAGCTCCTCCACTTTCGTCAATGCTGCAACTTTTTCGCTGATGCTCACGGGTGAAGTGCTCGAACAACCCGACGCCCGGCAAACGGGTATGGGCCGCACATTGAAAGCAGCGATGAACCGGCTGGGCGAACCGGTGATCCGGACCGCAGTGCTGCAGGCCATGCGCATATTGGGCGGGCAATTCGTGTTCGGCCGGACAATTGACGAAGCGCTCAAACGCGCCAAGCCTGAACGCGCCAAAGGCCTTACCCATTCCTTTGACATGCTCGGCGAGGCGGCGATGACTTATGCCGATGCGCGGCGCTATCGCGAGGCCTATGACAGCGCGATTGACCGGCTCTCACAAGAGGCCGCCAAGCTGGGCGAAAGCGGCGGGGTTGGCCCTGCACCCGGCATTTCGGTAAAATTGTCCGCGCTCCACCCACAATACACCTATCTCCATGCCGAACGCGCGCATCAGGACATCGTCCCGATCGTCAAAGCCTTGGCGCTCAAAGCGCGCAATGCCGATATCCATTTCACCATCGATGCAGAAGAAGCCGAACGGCTTGAATTGTCGCTCGATATTATCGAGACATTGGTAAGCGATGATGAATTGTTCACCCGCGCGGATGGAACGCAATGGGCCGGCTTTGGGCTGGCCATTCAGGCCTATCAGAAACGCGGCGTGCCGCTGTGCGACTGGGTTGCCAAATTGGCGCGGCGCCATGGACGCAAATTGTTCGTCCGGCTGGTCAAGGGCGCCTACTGGGACAGCGAGATCAAGCTCAGCCAGGTGGGCGGATTTGATGATTATCCGGTTTTCACCCGCAAGATAGCAACCGATGTTTCCTATCTCGCTTGCGCCGGGCGATTGTTCGAACACGATGATGTGATCCGCCCCGCCTTTGCCACCCACAACGCCTATACGGTCGCGGTGATCAAACAATTGGCACAAGGCCGCCCGTTTGAGTTTCAGCGCCTGCATGGAATGGGCGAAGAAGTGTTTGGCGCGCTCCACAAGATCGAGGGCAACACCCCCACCCCGGTGCGCATCTACGCCCCGGTTGGCGGACATAAGGAATTGCTGGCCTATCTGGTCCGTCGCCTGCTCGAGAACGGGGCCAATACCAGTTTTGTCAATCGCATGGGCGATGCCGATATCCCCGCTCAGGATCTGGTCGGGGACCCGGTTGCCGAACTGGCGCGCCTCGACATTCGGCGCAATCCTGCAATCCCGCTGCCGCGTGATATTCTTGGCGCCGATAAGGGCGGACGGCTCAACAGCGCGGGCATCGATCTGTCCGATCCTCTGGTGCTTGGCGCATTGCAGAAAAAACTGGATGAGTGCGCCAAGTTGCAATGGCATGCACAGCCCACTTTCCCAGCTGACGAAGCCGGCCCGATCACACCGATTACAACCCCGCACAATCACGCGCTCAAGGTCGGGACACGCCGCGATGCCACGGCGCAAGAGGTCGATGACGCGATCACCCGCGCGGCCGAAATTCAGCCCGGATGGGACGCGCTGGGCGGAGAAAGCCGGGCGCTGCTGCTTGAGGAGGCGGCAGATCTGTTCGAGGCGCACACTCCCGAATTTCTCAGCCTGTGCCAGCGCGAAGCGGGCAAGACCCTGCTGGATGGGGTCGCCGAATTGCGCGAGGCGGTCGATTTCCTGCGCTATTATGCCGGCGAAGCGCGGCGGCAATTTTCTGCTCCGATCGCGCTGCCCGGACCAACCGGCGAGGACAATTCGTTGACTTTGCATGGACGCGGCGTGTTCGCGACCATTGCACCATGGAATTTCCCGCTGGCGATCTTCATCGGCATGGCCAGTGCTGGCCTAGCGGCGGGCAATGCGGTTATCGCCAAACCGGCGGAACAGACCCCCCTGATCGCGGCGCTCGCGGTGCGACTGTGCCATGAGGCGGGCATTCCGCCAGAGGCGCTGCAATTGTTGCCCGGCGGGGGCGATGTGGGGCAAATGATCACCAGCGATCCGCGCCTTGCCGGGGTCGCCTTTACCGGATCGACCCAAACCGCGCAGGCGATCAACCGCACTCTGGCCGCGCGCGATGGCCCGATTGCCACGCTGATCGCGGAAACCGGTGGTCAAAACGCGATGATCGTCGATTCCTCCGCCCTGCCCGAGCAGGTGGTGCGCGACGTTCTGGCGAGCGCGTTCCAAAGCGCGGGCCAACGCTGTTCGGCGCTGCGCGTGCTGTACCTGCAGGATGATGTCGCAGATGACATGTTGACCATGATCCGTGGCGGGTTCGAGGCCTTGACGATTGGCGATCCGGCTGAGCTGGCCAGCGATGTCGGCCCGGTGATTGATGCCGCTGCGAAAGCTGCGCTGGACAGCCATATCGCGCAGTGCAAAGCGGCCGGCTGGGCGACGTCACAGCGCGCGCTCGATCCTGACCTCGACACCGGTTTCTATGTCGCCCCTACCATTGTCGAAATCGGCTCGATCCGCGATCTGGACAGCGAGAATTTTGGCCCGGTCCTGCATGTTGCGCGGTTTGCGGCGGCGGATCTGGCAGGGATTGTCGATGATATCAATGCAACCGGATTTGGCCTGACGCTCGGCCTGCACAGCCGGATTGAGGCGACCCAGAAATTTGTCCAATCGCGTGCGCGGGTTGGCAATTTCTATATCAACCGCAACCAGATCGGAGCGATTGTCGAAAGCCAACCCTTTGGTGGGGAGGGCCTGTCAGGGACCGGACCAAAGGCGGGAGGGCCGCACTATCTTGCACGGTTTGCCACTGAGAGGGTGACCTGTGTCGACACCACTGCTGCGGGTGGGAATGCAAGCCTGCTCGCCAGCGCATAGGCAAATGGGTGTATCTGCAGCTTGCGCAGCGCCGCGTGAGATGGATAGGTTGCCGCGCATGATCAACCACCTCACCCGCCTGACCAGCCTTTGCCTTGCCCTGATCGCTTTGATGTGGAGCGGCGGGGCATGGGCGCAGGTCCAGATCCACTTCCATTCCTTCAACGGCTCGGTGCTGATGGGGCGCTATCCGCACACATTTATCGTCTTGGAAGGAACGCTGGAGGAGACCGGCGAGGTGGTGAATGAAAATTACGGTTTTTCTGCGCGCACAATCAGCACCCGGATATTGAGCGGTCCGGTGGAGCATGTGGTCGTGGCCGAGAGCGAGAAACAGGTGCGCAGAACCAATCGCCATTTCACGTTGACGCTCACCGATGCGCAATATCACCAGATCATTGCTGAGGTGCGCGCATGGGAGAATGCGCCGGGTAAATATTACGATTTGGATGAGCGCAATTGCATCCATTTCGTCGGGGCCATGGCGCAAATTCTGGAGCTGAAAGTGGACTATCCCGACAATATGCTGCGCCGGCCGAAGAAATGGCTCAACCACATCACCGAGCTGAACCCGCAATTGGGCGCTGAACCGGTGCGCTGATGCACAAGCGGGCCCAGTCGCGGGGCAAAACCGCCCACTCAGCCGGGGCGCGAGGCGGTCATCTTGTAGAAAATCCCGCTTTCATCCTCACCGGTCAGCTCGAGCACTCCGCTGACAATAAGCGCGTTGCGTTCATCGGTCGCAAACGGCGTGCTGGCGATCACTTCGATGAATTGGGTGGGTGCCGCGTGGAAGTGAAACGGACATCCAGGCGGATAGGCCATTAGCAAAAAGCGCGTCTGATCGGCCCCTGCGCCCAAGGGCATCATCCACCCTGCAACCTTGACCCGTGTCCCCGCCAATTGCCGGACCTCGTCGGGGAAGGCCGGTTTGGACATGATGAAACCGTCATCATTCACCCGGGTCACTTCTTCGGTGGACTCCAGCAAGCTCCACGCCACTCCGCCGGGCGGCGTGGTGGCGGGTTTCCAGATATCTTCGAGCACCATCCCCGCTTTGGGATCAAGCGGCGCTTTGGCCGGCGCGCCCGCTGCAAGATCAGCCAGCGCGACCGCAATTGTTTGATCAGGAGGGTCGGTGTCGTCCTGCAACCAAGTGTAGGCAAGGCCCACGCCCGCAACCAAGAGCGCAATCAGGCCAATCCGCCAGAATAGGCCACTCAACATCGTCCGAGCACCGGCATTAGAAGACCTATCCATCATCACCCGCGCGCCAAGAGGTGAGCGGGATCGAGGCGGTAAACCCGCAAAGCAGGCACGAAAGCCGCCACAGTTCCGATCGCCAATACAGCAAGGATCAGCGCCGCTTCACCGGCAAGCGGGCCCCACGCACTCAATCCCATTTCGGCAAGGCTGGGGAAATTTGCTCGCGCCAGCGACAAAAGTGCATGCGCGCCAAGCCAGCCCGCCAGTGCACCCAGCAAAGCGGTGATCACCCCTTCCAAAATCACTGTTGCAAACACCTGCATTCTGCTCGCTCCCATAACCCGTAAAAGCGCAAGATCACTCTCACGGGCGCGTGCCATGTTGAGCAGAGCGACAAAGATCGCAAGCCCCCCCGTCATAGCGAGCAGCCAAGCAAAAATACGCAGGCCTTCGAAACTGGCCCCGAGCAGGCCGAGCAGACGAGCAGTCTCGATCGCAGGCACAGCCGCCTGCATCTGGGTTTGGCGATCGATCATAGCGGGAACGCGCACCGCAGCCGAAGCATTGCGATAGGTCACCAAAATCGCGGTGAGTTCGGGCTCGGGTCCGGGTCCGGGCGCGCGGCTGGCGCCCTGTAATAGACCCCCGCGGCTGACATCTTGCGAAGTGGACAGGCGGTTCGCCTGCGCGCCCTTATCACCATTGCCGGCGACGCGGTGGCTGACATCATGATCGCCATCATCATGCGCATGATCATCATGGTCGTGGCGCGTATCTGCATGATCGGCTTCAACCGAAAGGAAGTCATCTCCGTCATGGGCAATGCCATGGACATCCCAAACGCTTTGATAGGAGACCAAAATCAGGCGATCTGCCACTGTGCCGCTTGGCCGTAATATGCCGACCGTTTCAAACACCGCGTGTTCATGGCCTTGGGCGCCATCCTCATCGGTTGCAAAACCGTGGCTGCCGATGAACTTTTGCCCCAAGGTTGCCCCGGTTTGAGCGGCCACATCCGCGCCCAGAACCGCTTGCATGGGCCGATCAAAATGCGCGCCTTGCGCCAGCTGCAAATCGTAAAGACCGGCGAAACTGTGATCGGTGCCAACAATGCGATAACCGCGAAAATTATCGCCCAACGCCAGGGGAACCGCCCGCGCAATAGCCGGATCATTGCGCAGCATATCGAGGCTCTCAAGCGGAATGTTTCCGGTGGGTTGATCGATGTGGAACAGGCTGGAAAGGATCAATTGCAGCGGTGAGCCCTTCGCCCCCACCACCAAATCAACACCCTGAACATCGCGCTCGAACCGGTCGCGCACTTGGCTGCTAAATTGCAGCAACAAGATGAGCATCGCGGTTGAAATCGCCAACAACAACACGTTGAGCGCAGTGGTGAGCGGACGGTCGCGCAAATAGGCCAGAGCAAGATCAATCATGCCGACACTCGCCCATCGACCAGATCAATCCGTCGTTCAAAAAACGGCATCAGGCGTTCATCATGCGTGGCGATCAGCAGGCTTGCCCCCGCCGTTTCGGCCGCCTCGATCAACAATTGCGCCACAATCTGGGTGTTCGCGTGGTCGAGCGCAGAAGTCGGCTCATCCGCGATCAAAATGGCCGGCGACACCACCAATGCGCGCGCGATCGCGGCGCGTTGTGCCTCGCCTTGGCTGAGCTCGAACGGGCGCGCCTGCGCCTTGTCGCCCAGCCCCAATCGGGCCAGCGTTGCATCGACCAGATCGGGATCGCTTGCGCCGTTCTGCAAACGCTGTGCAAGCAAGAGGTTTTTGCGCACATCCAATGCCGAAATCAGCCGCAGGGTTTGAAAGATGATCCCCATATATCCGCGCCTGATCTGATCGGCACCTGCAAGCCCATCCGGACCGACCAGATGGTGCTCCCCCAATTGCACCTCGCCTTGGTCCGGGCGCTGCAAGCCGCAGATTGTGTTGAGCAGCGTGGATTTGCCCGAACCCGATGGCCCAAGCAGCAAAGCGCGGCCTTGCGATGGCACAGTGAAGGTCACGTCTTTGAGAGCCCGGCGGGCGCCAAAGGAGACCGAAATATCGCGCACCGCCAGCTGCATTGTCAGATACACGCAAGAGGTTGGGCCAGAGCCGTATCGCCTGCGGCAAGCGCGCAGGTAGCAAAACAATGTGCGATCCTTGGCTGCCTCACCGTGACTGCTCCATCCCCAATTTGGCCCACCCCTTTGTGGCCGTGCCCTTTTGCCCATCTTGCGCTTGGCCTTGGGTCAGTCAAGCCTCGCGCTTGCGATGGCTTAGCGGTAGGACTATCGCCAAGGATATAACATATCATCACCCCTCGTTCTGCAGGTAAGTTTATGGCGACGCTTTTACAATCAGGAGCCCGGCTCTCGCCATCGGTTGCAATTCTTGGCGACATTCATGACTGCCACTGCAATCTGGCCATATGGGAACGGCCGCCCATTCCCGGCCTTGACGCATTGGTTGAAGGGGCGCGGCGTGATCTGCGGTTCAGCACCGATTGTGACACGCTCACCCCCAAACTGACCAACGAACTCGCGCAGGCAGGATATGCCGCATCACCTTTGCTCGATGCTTTGATCGATGACATTGGCGAACTTGCAAACCGGTTCGGTGATCTTGCCTCAGCGCGCCGGATCGAATTGCGGCTTGAAGTGGTAACGACCGATTCTTGCCGTAAATTTCATGGTGATTATGTCACCGCGCGGTTGATCACCACCTATGCCGGTCGGGGGACACAATGGCTCGACCACAGCGATGCGGCGCGCGTGCGAAAGGGGATCGAGCCGCGCAATATACGCGCGCTCCAGACCGGTGATGTGGGCATTTTCAAGGGTAAGATGGCCACAGACCAGCCGGCAATCCACCGCTCCCCGCCCATCGCTGGAACGGGCGAAAAGCGGCTCTTATTGGTGATCAATCCGGGTAAATAGGCGAAAAGGGTGCCGGATAACCTTGCTTGCCGGCTTGCCCCGCGCGCGCGCATCAGGAATCACTGATGCATGGCTATTCTTTCGGACAAATGGATTCGCGAACAGGCGCAAGACAAAGGCATGATCGAGCCCTTTGTCGAGGCGCAACGGCGCGACGGGGTGATTTCATACGGGCTGAGCTCTTACGGCTATGATGCGCGCGTGGCGCCCGAATTCAAGATCTTCACCAATGTCGACAGCTCCACCGTCGATCCGAAGAAATTTGATCCGAAGAACTTTGTCGACCGCGAAACCGATGTCTGTATCATCCCGCCCAATTCCTTCGCGCTTGCGCGCACGGTCGAATATTTCCGGGTGCCCGAGGATGTCTTGGTGATCTGCCTTGGCAAATCGACCTATGCCCGGTGTGGGATCATCGTGAATGTCACCCCGCTGGAGCCGGGCTGGGAGGGGCATGTAACGCTGGAATTTTCCAACACCACCCCGCTGCCAGCCAAGATTTACGCCAATGAAGGGGCGTGCCAGTTCCTGTTCCTGAAGGGCAATGAACGCTGCGAGACCAGCTATGCCGACCGCGCTGGCAAATATATGGGTCAACGCGGTGTGACCTTGCCGCGGCTCTAACCAACGGGCATCAATGGTCGCCAACCACGATCGGGTAAGGGGGCAGACCATGAGCAATAGCGACATCATTGCCAGTTTTTCGGGCAATTATTTTGAAGCGCGCGGCAAGTTTCTCAGCGCATGCGCGGCGCGTTCGCTGAGCGTTGAAAGTCGCCGCAACCCCCATGCCAAGGGGCCGGACGGCGAAGAGCTCTTCACCGATATCGTCCAGATCGGGCCGGCCAATCCCAAACGTGCATTGCTCTTGATCAGCGGCACGCACGGGGTTGAGGGGTATTGCGGTTCGGGTCCACAAATCGGTTTCTTGCGCGAGGGTCGGTTTGACGACCTGCCGCCTGAAACCGGTATTGTGATTGTACACGCAATCAACCCTTACGGATTTGCCCATGATCGCCGGGTCAACGAAGACAATATCGATCTCAACCGCAATTTCCTCGACTGGAGCAAACCCGACCGGCCGACCAGCGATTACGGCGACATTCACGCCCATGTTCTGCCCGATGATTGGGATGGCCCGGCAATGGAAGCGGCCAATGCAGCGCTCGCGCAATATATTGCCGATCATGGCATGCCGGCGTTTCAGGCGGCGATTTCAAGCGGCCAATACGAGCACAAAGATGGCGTTTTTTATGGCGGCGCGGCCGCGAGTTGGTCGAACACCACTTTGCGTTCGATCCTAACCGATTATCTCAGCGATGTGGAAACACTCGCAATCATCGACTTCCACACCGGCCTTGGCCCCTATGGCATATGCGAGCTGATCACTGCGGGCCCGCCGCGGCAAAAGGAGCTCGCTGCGCAATGGTGGGGGGCGGATGTGACCGATCCAGAAGCGGGCACATCAAGCTCCGCAGCGCTCGACGGGATCAATGCGATGGGGATTGCCGAAACCCTGCCTGAGGCAAAGATCGGCTTTATCGCCGCGGAATATGGGACCCGCGATGTGCCCACCGTGCTCACCGCTCTGCGGGCCGACAATTGGCTCTATCACAAAGGCGATGTCGACAGCGCGCAGGGCAAGCGGATCAAGGCCCAGATCCGCGACGCCTTTTACCCCGAATTCGACGATTGGAAGGAAATGATCTGGAACCGCGCCGGGCAGCTGGTCGATCTGGCTATCGATGGCATAACGCAGGGGGAGCGGGCGCAGGGGGAGCGGGCGCAGAGCGTCCAGCCCCAAGAAAGCGACATCGCATGAGCCATTCGACCTTCCCCTTTTGGCGGGTGGTGCCCGCCCAAACCGGCGGCGCGGGCCATTATGATCTGCATGTCATGCCCGCCGCAACGGTCGGTCCCGAAGGGGCGGGGCATATTATGGGCGGGGTCGCGCTTGGCGCGATGATTGACGCAATGGAGATAGAGAGCGAGCTGCCGCTGCTGTTCGCGCAGGTCCAATTCCTCAGCCCCACCCAACATGCCGAGACGCTCACCATCCATTGCGAACAATGCGGCGGCGGCCAATCGATCGCGCAATATGCCGCCTCGGCCAGTGTGAACGGTCGCCCCACCCACCGGGCCAGTGCGGGTTTGGGCGCGCGCGGGCAATCCCAACCGGTGCAGTTTGTGCCCATGCCCGACGTCCCGCCCCCTGGTGAGAGCAAGGATTTGAACCGCGACTGGGCGACACCGGGCAGTTTGATCGATCAGCTCGACATGCGTGTGGCGGTGGAAGACAATGATCGCGGGATGCAGGCCATGTGGACCCGCAGCCATGCCGGATTTGCAGTGGATGCAGGATGGTTGGCGATCATCTCCGACTTCTTTCTGGGCTCACATCCAAAATCGCACGGGCCCGGATCCTCCAGCCTTGATGCAATGTTCCGGTTTGTTGAGGCGGCCGAGCCGGGCTGGGTGCTTTCGGTCACCCAATTCGCCAATTTCGGGCGCGGCGTGGTCCACGGCTCTGCCCGCCATTTCAGCGAGGATGGCAAATTGCTGGCGATTTCCAGCCAGACCGGCGTGCTTCCGCGGATCGCTTTTGAGGATATCGCATCATGACCACGCCCCTGTTTGATCAATGGCGCGCTCGCTCACCCTATTATGGCGACACGCATGAGGCGGTCTCGGCCAGTGTGCGCGCTTTTGTCACGCGCGAGATCGCGCCGCACATCGATGACTGGGAAGCGGAGGGGCAATTGCCGCGCGAGCTTCACCGCAAGGCCGCGCAAGCCGGGCTGTTCGGGCTTGGCTATCCGACCGAATATGGCGGCGCAGGGACAGATTTCGATATCTTCCATTCGCTGGTTCAATCCGAAGAATTGTGCCGTCCGGGCGCAGGCGGCGTGCCCGCATCTTTGATGACGCATGGCATTGGCCTGCCCCCGATCATGGCAATGGGCAGCGAAGAGATGAAGCAACGGATCGCGCCGCAAGTGTTGAGCGGTGAGGCGATTATCTGCCTTGGCATCACCGAGCCGGGCGGTGGATCGGATGT
>JABSPI010000169.1 GCA_013214365.1 Erythrobacter sp. | reverse complement strand
TCCTGCAGGATTTGATTGTCTAGCGTCAGATCAGAGACAGCCCGCCGCAACCGCGCGTTCTCCTTCTCGATCTCTTTGAAGCGCTTCGCTTGATCCACTTTCAAGCCACCATACTCCTTGCGCCAGCGATAGTAGGTGACATCCGACACCCCAAGATGACGGATAACATTCGCCACTGTCTGACCTTGCCCAATCAATACATCCGCTTCGCGAAGTTTACGGATGATCTCCTCAGTCTTGTGACGTTTACGAGCCATAATTCTCTCCCGAACAGCATAATTCTATAACCAAAACACGGCTGCAGCTCAGGGGGCTAGGTCATAAGCCCTAGTGAGCGTCCGCTCATTTCGTTGCCCCTTCGTTGCCCCGCTAAAGTTAGGGAACTAAACGGCTTAAGTCGCCTTAAAACGGATGGAGTGGATGGCTCCTGCTCCCCGGCGTCAAATTGCGCCATACTACGCAGTCACCGTCGAAAGTGCTGCAACCAAGAGGAGCCACCCACATGCAAGTTACCACAATNGGATTAGATNTGGCCAAGAACATTTTCCAGGTTCATGGCGTGAGAGAAGATGGATCAGTTGCCTTCAACAGGCCTGTTCGAAGAGCGCAGCTATTGAATTTCTTCAAGAAGCAACCGCCCTGCCTTGTTGGTATGGAGGCGTGCGGCTCAAGCCATTACTGGGGACGTGAGCTGACAAAGCTGGGCCATGATGTACGGCTGATGGCGCCGGTCTATGTCAAACCTTATGTTAAACGCGGTAAGTCGGACGCAGCTGATGCCGAAGCAATCTGTGAAGCGGTGACGCGTCCGACAATGCGGTTTGTTCCAATCAAGTCCGTCGAGCAACAAGGCGTTCTTACTCAGCATCGCGTGCGTGAGCTTTTGATCCGTCAGCGCACCCAGCTGTCGAATACCATTCGAGCGCTGGTTGGGGAGTTTGGCTACATTATCCGCAAAGGCGTCAACTATATCCGAGACTTCGCAATAGACATGCGGGCTGGTGGAGCTGAGGGAATACCTGCAATGGCGCGAAGTGCGATCACCGCGCTGTGTCGCCAGTTCCTGGGGCTAAATGAGAAGCTTATCAAAGTGGAGAAAGAAATCGTTCGCGTCGCCCGAAAGGATAAGCGCGTGCAGCTTCTGCAAACCATACCTGGTGTCGGGCCGATCAATGCGTCCGCAATCGTCGCCACGATCGGAAGTGGTGAACAGTTCAGGACGGGGCGCGACTTTGCAGCCTGGGTCGGGCTGACGCCGATCAACAAATCATCAGGCGGGAAAGAACGGCTCGGACGAATATCTAGAATGGGAAACAAGTATCTGCGAAAGCTGCTAGTGATAGCGATGACCTCACGCGTTAGCGCAGCCATATCGCGCCCGGATCGGGTTGATCCGTGGACCGCATCTATACTGGCGAAGAAGCCGGTTCGGCTCGCAACTGTTGCCATGGCCAACAAGACCGCACGTATAATCTGGGCGGTGCTATCTCGAAACGAGCCGTTTAAACAGCGCATCGTCGCCTAACGAACAAAGGAAACGATCATCATTTGAGACTTGCAAGGACGAATTGAGTTTATGGTCATCCGGGTCAGCCCGGGAGCTAAGCAACCCCACGAGCGACATGGACATAAAAAGTCCGCAAAACGGAATGGGACTCAGCTCACGGAATCCATAAGGGCCAGCGGAGCAACTCCGCGCAAACAGGCCGGACACAGGTCAGTACCAGACCAAGGTGCACCGAAAACTCGAAAAAGACCTTGCAATGCAGGAGCCATCCACACAGGACGTTTGGTAAATATATATTTCGCGTTAGATCTCTGCATATCTCTTATGCGTCTCGTTACCGCATCTATATCTTCGATATCCTGCAAATACGATCCCCGTGAAAACGAGTAAGACTTCACTCGGTTTTGGCGGATGATGTTGCGGCGGGCATCGCGACTGTAAACGCCCAAGCAAAAGCTCCAAATTGTACGCAAGATAGGAATTCAGTAAGATCCAAGCTGCAAGCCGATCTCTAATTACCTCGCCTATGTCAATTTCAGCGGGAAACCGGCTGATCTTACCCGCGAATTACGTTCTCCCAACAATATCGGCATGTTTTTTGCCCCTTGCCCCGAGTGGCGGGAATTCAATCGAGCAAATGCTCCATCGAAGTGAGGATAAACCGTGGCATTCCAACACAAAAAAAGTCATTCGGTCGGCGGCGATCCACCAACACGGCGTCGCTTCAAACTCCTACAGCAAATGTCAAAGCAATAATTCCAATTAAAACAGTTCGCCGAAATGATCGTGCGTCGCTCTGGTGCGAATGTAACTTACACTCTACGCATGCGGGTCAGGAAATTGTTCAAGAAGCGGTTATTCTGGATCAATCAGAAGCCGGAGTTCGTGTTAGATCGCGCCAGAGGGCTGCGCTCCCAGAGACGGTCCAAATAAAATCGCGCCGCCTGGGGCTTAACGTGGTCGGCAGAGTAGTGTGGCAGAAGGACTTCGACGCCGGGATCGTTTTTAATGCATGATACCGGTGAGCTTATTCAATCTGCTATAATTCTTCTATAACGGAGGCAATCAGAGACGGATGCGTTCGACAACCATTCTGTTGAGAGTCGCGAACCAAATAAGAAGCACTAAACGCCCCAAAACGGTCATCTGATCGATATCCAATTCCTGCGCGGCAGCAGACACTAAAGACATGA
>JABSPI010000168.1 GCA_013214365.1 Erythrobacter sp. | reverse complement strand
GCTTTGGCACCGAGCCGCTCGGCCTGCGCTTTGGCTTCGTCCCGGCTCATCGTCTCCAGCTTGCCGGTGAACACCACGGTTTTGCCCGCAACCGGGCTGTCGAGCACTTCGACCTCGTAAAGCGGCGGTGTCACCTCGCTCAACATGTCTTCCCACACCGCAACATTGTGCGGTTCGTGGAAGAAATCGGCCAAAGCGTGGCCCACCGTCGCACCAATTCCGTCGGACACGCCCAACGTCTCTTTCGCGGTTTCATCCATGCGATTTTTAAACGGGGAGGCCTTTTCCTCCTCACCGCGCGGATTATCGCGGCGATAGGCGTTGTAACGCTCAGCCGCGTCGCGCAGCGCCGGCAAACTGCCCAGCGCCTTCATCAAATCGCGCGATGTGGTCTCGCCAATATGGCGAATGCCCAAACCAAACAGCAAGCGCGCCGCGTCCGGTGAACGCTTGTCTTCCACCGCAGCCAACAGGTTGTCCACAGACTTATCCTGCCACCCTTCGAGCGACAAAATCTCGTCTTTCCGGTTCTTTAGCCGATAGATATCAGCCGGACTCTCAAGCCAGCCCAGATCGAAGAATTGCGCAATCGTCTTGGAGCCCAGCCCGTCAATATCGAGCGCCTTGCGGCTGACGAAATGTTCAAGCCGCTGCGTGCGCTGCGCCTCGCAGATCAGGCCGCCGGTGCAGCGCACGTCGACATCATCATCCTCGGCGACCGCCTCGCTATCGCAAACCGGACATCTTTCGGGAAAGATGAAGGGGTCGCGTGGTTCTTCGCGGGTGAGGTTCTCGACCACTTGCGGGATCACATCGCCGGCGCGCTGGATCACCACCCGGTCTCCGGGACGCACGCCCAGGCGCTCAATCTCATCGCGATTGTGAAGCGTGACATTGGTCACCGTCACCCCGCCCACCAAGACCGGTGCCAAGCGCCCCACCGGGGTCAGCTTGCCGGTGCGGCCGACCTGAATGTCGATCGCCTCGAGCGTGGTTTGCGCCTTTTCGGCGGGAAATTTGCGCGCAATCGCCCAGCGCGGCGCCTTGGACATAAAGCCGAGCCGCTCTTGCCAGTCGAGCCGATCAACCTTGTAGACAACGCCGTCAATTTCATAATCCAGATCGGGGCGCGCAGCCGCAATCGCGTTGTAATGCGCGATCAGATCGCTTTCGGTTTCGAACCGAGCAAAGAGCGGTGAAATCGGGAACCCCCATTCGCGCAGACGGGCGACCACCTGCGCCTGCGTCTCGCCCGGTATGTGCGAGGCCGCACCCCAGCCATGCGCCCAAAAGCGCAAAGGGCGCTGCGCGGTGACGGCGGCGTCTTTTTGCCGCAGCGACCCGGCCGCCGCATTGCGCGGATTGGCGAACTTCTTGGTGTCCTCTTCCTCTGCTCGCTGGTTGAGCGCGGCAAAGGCGGCGCGCTCCATATAGACCTCGCCGCGCACCTCGAAAATGTCGGGGACCCCGGCTGGCAGCGTCTGAGGAATGTCGGGGATGTGCGCGACATTGGCGGTCACGTCTTCGCCCACTTGCCCATCGCCGCGGGTCGCAGCGCGCACCAAGCGCCCCTTTTCATAACGCAGCGAACAGGACAGGCCGTCGATCTTGTCCTCGACCGTAAAAGCCACAGTCTCGCCCTGGGGCAGGTTGAGGTAACGCCGCACGCGCTGGATGAACTCGGTCAATTCCTCATCCGAAAACGCATTGTCGAGGCTCATCATGCGAACCTCATGGGTGACTTTGGACAGCGGCGAGGCGGCAATCTGATGGCCGACATTGCGCGACGGGCTGTCATCGCGGATCAGATGCGGAAAGGCCTCTTCAAGCTCGCGATTGCGGCGGGTGAGCGCGTCATACTCCTGATCGGTGATCTCGGGCGCGTCATCGGCGTGATAGAGTTTGTCGTGATGCGCGATCTGCCGCGCGAGCCGCATCAATTCATTGGCGGCTTCGGCTTCGGATAATTGGGTCATTGGTCCCCATCAGATGGTGTATTCGTGCGACCTTCTGGCCCCCCGTCGGCATCAGCACCTGCATCACTTTCGATTTGCTGCGCCTCATCGGCGGCCTCAAGCTGCGCCTCGCGGGCGGCCCGCACCTCTTCTGCGCGTTCGCGCAGGCGATCTTCAAACTCTTGCGCCGTGATCGTCCCATCCTGCAATTGATCGCGCAATTCGAGCACTTGCGGAATGGCATCGATCGCCTCTTGCGGAACCGCGTCAGTGCCCGGCACCTTCTCGAGCAATTCGCGCTGCAGATCGCGCTGAAAATCCTCGCTGCTCAGAGTATTGCCGATATTCACCGCCAGCAGAATGGGCGCGAACAGGCCCAGCGCAAAAGCAACAAAGAAAATCCGGCGGAAGCTCCAATCCGTGATCAAGCCCAAGGCCCCCATCAAGGCAAACGCCGCGAGCGATGTGACCCCGAGGGCCGCCAACGCGATCATCAAACCGAACGCTGCTGCAAGGCCGCTGAGAATTTCCATGAATTACATCTCCCAAATCGCAGGTGTGTTAGCGATGTAATACATCACACCCCCTCGAGCAAGCGATCCGCCTGCGCGCGCGCCTCGGGCGTCACCTGCGCACCCGACAACATCCGCGCGATCTCTTCCTGGCGTTGACCCGGATCAAGCAAAACCACGCTGGTCTTGGTCACCGCCCCGCTTGAAGCTTTGGCGATCAGATAATGCGTGCCCCCGCGTGCGGCGACTTGGGGCGAATGGGTCACGGCAAGCAATTGCCCTTCATCATCGGCCAGACGCGCAAGCCGGTCCCCGATCGCAGAAGCCACCGCCCCGCCCACACCGCGATCAATCTCATCGAAGATAATGGTTGCCGCCCCGCCCTTTTGCGCCAGCGCCACTTTCAAAGCGAGGATGAAGCGCGACAATTCGCCGCCTGATGCGATCTTGGCCAGCGGAGCAAAATCAGCCCCCGGATTGGTCGCGATCAGGAACTCCACCGCATCCGATCCATGCGCGCCCCATTTGTCGTCGGGCAAGACATCAATCGCGGTGCGAAACCGCGCCGCATCCAGTTTGAGCGGTGCCAATTCGCGCGCCACCGCCTGATCCAGTTTCTTCGCCGCTTTGACCCGCGCCTCATGCGCTTTAGCGGCGGCCTTTTCGTAGGCGGCCCGCGCCTCTTTCGCGCCCGCTTCGAGCGCATCAAGCTGCGCCTCGCCGCCTTCAATCGCATCGAGCAAAGCGCGCATCTCGCGCATCTTATCGGGCAATTCATCCACGTCGCAGCGATGTTTGCGGGCCAATGCGCGCAATTCAAACAGCCTGGTTTCCGCCGCATCGAGCGCTTGGGGATCATGCACCAGCGCGGCTGCTGCCGCCTCCAACTTGTCCTCCGCCTCGCCCGCCTCGATCACCGCACGGTCGAGCGCGGCGAGCGCCTCGGTCAGCAGAGCGTGTTCAGCAGCGAACCGGTCAAGCTTGCGCGCCGCCACACGCAAAGCGGCAAGCGGCGAATCCGATCCTTCCCATATGTGGCGCAAATCTTCGAGCTCGCCCGACAATTTCTCGCCCTTTTGCATGTCGGC
>JABSPI010000167.1 GCA_013214365.1 Erythrobacter sp. | reverse complement strand
TACAGCAAAATCCCCTCGCGACGGAGCAATTCGGCCTTGATCCCGGACCCGTAGGCATAGCCGCCAAGACCGCCACAACGCGGTGGCACGGGATCAGGACCGCGACCGGATTGGCCGCATTGGCGCTGCCGACCGCGCGGCTTGCCTTGGGATTGCCGAGCGCGGCGGCCTGCTCACCATAGCTGCGGGTTTCGCCCGCTGGAATATCGCGCAATGCCTGCCAGCAGCGGCGCTGAAACGTGGTGCCTTTTGGATCGAGCGCAATGTGCGAATGGTCGCCGCCCGGCGCCTCTATCGCGGCGATAATATGCGCAAACAAGGTCGCATATTCTTCACCTGCGGCGCGGCATTCGTGATCGGGAAACCGCGCGCGCACATCATCGCCGCCCTCGCCAAAGGCAACGCAGCACACGCCGCGATCGCTGACCGCGATCAAAACCGGGCCGAGCGTGGATGGCATCACCTGCCACGAAATCACCGGTTTGGACGCGGCAACACGCTCATTGCTGATTGTCATATTGGGCCCTTTATATCGAACAGCGCGCGCAAACCGGACGCATTCACCTGTGAAATCGGTCAAACTTTGCGAGGGCGATTGGGTCGGTTCAATGGTGCGCCAGTGCCCCCTAACCCTTGTATAAACGCATCGCAAAGCTTGCGGTCAATGTGGGCAGCGGCATAAGGGTGGAATATGCGATCTCTTCCCCGTCTGTTTGCGATTTTGTGCGCGGCGCTGCTGGCGCCGCTATCTGCTGTCTCCCCCGCTTGGGCCGATCCGGGCGATATTGATGCCGCCGCGCGCGGCGTGGTGCGAGTGGTGTTAATCGACAGCAGCGGCAATGAAATCGTCCCCATCACCCATGGCAGCGGCTTTGCCGTATCGCCCACCGCAATCGTCACCAATGCACATGTCATCCGCGAGGCTTTGCTCGATGATACATTGCGGATCGGGGTCGTCCCCAGCGAAGGCGATGCCGCCACTTTTGCAACCCCGGTCGCGGTCAGCCCGCGCAATGATCTGGCGCTGTTGGAGGTGAGCGATGGCACGCTGCGCCTGCCGCCGCTGACCTTGGCGGGCGGCGCGGTTAGCAATCTGGGCGAGGTCTATGCGGTCGGCTATCCGATGAATGTCGACCTTGCCCAAGGGTTGGAGATGAGCGATATTTTCCGCGCCCAGCCCCCGGTGAAGAGCCGCGGATTTTTGTCCGGCGAACGGCCCAGCCGCCAATTCCACACAATCTTGCACACCGCATCGATTGCGCGCGGCAATTCGGGCGGGCCGCTGCTTGACGGGTGTGGCAGGGTGTTGGGGGTCAATTCCTTCGGGGCCGATTCCGATGGGTCGGACGCGGAATTTTATTTCGCCGTGTCGCTGCGCGAATTGATGCCGTTTTTGCGCGACAACGATATCGAGATGTCGGTCAATGCCCTGCCCTGCCGCTCGATTGAAGAATTGAACGATGCCGAACGCGCACGCTTCGATGCCCAGCGCGCCGAAGTCCAAGCCCGGCGCCAGGCGCTCGAGGCAAACTTGCGCGAAGAACGCGCCGCCGCCCGCGCCCGCGCCCAATTCGAAATCATGGAAGAGCGCGACAATGCGCTCGCTTTGGCGGTGGTGTTGTTGTTGATCACGATCGGGGCCGGATACGGCGCGGCGCAATGGCGCGCCAGCCTTGCGCACACCCCCTCGAACCAGCCCCGTGCGATGATCGCGGCCGGCATTGCCGGTGCATCCTTGATCGCCTGCGCTTTTGTATGGGTCACCCGCCCCGGATTTTCGCAAGTGGAAGAGCGCATGGCCGTAATCCTTGGCGATGGCGGCAGCGTCGGCGAGGAAAACCAAGACCCCGATGCGGGCCAGGCCAGCGATGGGACGATGATTTGCACATTAGACACCGAACGCAGCAAAGTGACCGGGGCGCGCACCGATGATGTCGAATTTGACTGGGCCGCCAATGGCTGTGTCAATGAACGCACCCAATATGGCATGGTCGCGGGCGAATGGACCCGGATCTTTGTCCCCGATGACGAGGCCGCGGTCTCGGTCAGTTTTTACGACCCCGACACCAATACATTCCGCACTGATCGGTATCTGCTGGGCCGCACGGCGATGGATGCGGCACGCACGGCGCGCAAATTGTATGACCCGCCCGCCTGCGGGGTGACCGATGCCGCCCAATTGTTGGGCAANCAGCAATCCACTTTGCTCGCGCAATTGCCCGATCGCCCNAATGAACGGCTGGTNTATTCGTGCGAGGCGAAGCGCAAATCCCCCATCGCCGCCGCCTTCGACGCCGAGTTTGGCGGGGGAGATTGATGAAGTCGAGTTTCTCTATTTGGACCGCCATGGCAGCGGTGATCGCAATTGGGGGGGGCATCTGGCTTGCCGTGCCACCCTTTACCCCCGATCATCCCGGACATGACGCGGCCCCAGAAGGTGCGCCTGTTCCGGCGGCCAGCTTTGATACAGAAAAGCTACAGCAACTTGCCCAGGCCAGTTGCAAATGCGCGCGCGCCGGGGAGATCAGTGAGGCCAAGACCCGCGCATGCTGGGCCGAATACAAACAGGTTATAAACGGCCTCGATATAAAATACAAACAGGCTATACACGGCCTCGATATAAAAAAGTGGGCAACAGCCTGCGCCCCGATCTCAATCGAAATCGACTGTATTGCGACAGACGAAGGCGAAAAATGCGTCTTGGTGAGCTATGGCTATGACGCCATTTGTACAGGCGCAGAGGCAAGTCTGGTGGAACACACCTTCAATGCAGCAATCCAAGAGGCGGAGGCGCGCGGCGAAACGGACGCTTGGAAGGCTGGCAATGATGCTTTGCAAGATGTGCTCGAAAAGCTGCGGCGTGGCGAACCCATTGCCCCGGTCGCTTCTACAGGCGGCTGCCAAGCCTGAGTGACTTTAGCAATTGTCCGCCGCGTCAAACGGACCGCCGAAAGGGTCCGGCAAGGCCAAGGCTCCGTCGCCGGCTATGCCGCGCCCATTTACAGCGAGCAGTGCAAGCCACTTGAGCGGGAGATCAGATTAGGCTGCCAACGCCTCACCCGAGAGCGTGATGCGGTGCATTTCGCGGTAATGCCCCTGATAATCGTTTATCGCATTGTGCCAGCTGGTGCGGTTGTCCCAGATCGCCACTGTCCCCGGCTGCCATTGCAACCGGCATTGATTGGTCGCGGTCAGAGCCGCTGAATACAGCTCTTGCAATAAAGGCAGGCTTTGCTCGCGCGTCTGGCCGACAAAATGGATGGTGAAGGCATTGTTGACATAGAGCAGACGCCGCCCGGTTTGCGGGTGGCGGATCACCACCGGATGCACCGCGCCGGTTTTCATATCCTGACCGCGCAGATCGCGGCCCATATCGGTTTTGGCATAGAGGCCGTCGGCTTTGTAAACATGGTCGGCGGTGTGGAATGCCTCCAATCCTTCGATCTTGGCCTTGAGTTCATCCGAGAGCGCATCATAAGCCGCCCCCATATGCGCCCACATCGTATCGCCGCCCGACGGGGGCAAATGGCGCGCAACCAAAACCGACCCCATGGCCGGGATCTGGTCATAGGAATGGTCGGTGTGCCACGCCCCGCCGATATTGGTTTGCTGGTCGGGCTCTTTCTTGACCACCGCGATTTCGTTGTAATCATCTTGCAGGGGGAAATAATTGTTCACATCGATCCCGCCCCAGCGTTTGCCAAAGGTGATGTGCGCCTCGGGGGTGAAATCCTGATCGCGGAACACCGCCACGCCGTGTTCGTAGATTGCCTGCTTGATCGCCTGCATCTCCGAATCGCTGCATTCGGCCAACGCAACGCCGTCGATCTGAACGCCGCAATCGGGCGCCATTGGTGTCATTTTCATGCCGCTCTCTCCCATAGCGTGCCCCCAACAGGCCCGGTATTGTCGCAAACAATGGTCGCTGTCCAGAGAATCCCCCCTCGCCCGCTTGCATCATCGCAACCCCGGTGCTAGTCGCGCGCCAACTTATCCCAAGTCGCCAGATTCTGGACCAAGGCTTCCCGATAAGTTGAACGTTATTTTTCATTCCTCAAAGAGGACATTAAGCGCGTGGATATTTCCGCCGGTATTCAGGCTAGCCTTGCGGGGCGTTATGCCTCTGCTTTGTTCGAGCTGGCCAGTGAAAACGGGACAGTGACCGCTGTCGAGACCGATCTTGCTGGACTGGGCGCAGCGCTCAGCGAATCTGCTGATCTGGTTGCTGCCACCACCAACCCCGAATTGTCGCGCGCCGAGCAGGCGAGCGCGGTGGCTGCGGTTGCGGGCCATTTGGGTCTGTCCGAATTGACCACCAATTTCCTTGGTGTGTTGGCGGGCAATCGCCGTTTGGCCAAATTGCCCGAAATGATCGCCGCGTTCAAAATGATCGCTGCGGCCCAACGCGGCGAAGTCAGCGCCAAGGTCACCAGCGCGCACCCGCTTTCCGATGCCCAATTGGCGGCATT
>JABSPI010000166.1 GCA_013214365.1 Erythrobacter sp. | reverse complement strand
CGGATCCGGTCGCGCCGGCCGGTGATGATCTTGTGCGGATAGCATTGGTGCCCCACATCCCAGATCAATTTGTCATCGGGCGTGTTGAACACATAATGGATCGCGACGGTCAATTCGACCACCCCCAGCCCCGATCCCAAATGCCCTCCGGACACGCTGACGGCGTCGATCATTTCGGCACGCAATTCGTCAGCCAATTGGCGCAATTGTTCGGGCTTGAGTTGACGAAGTTCGTCGGGTGTTGGCACCGTATCAAGCAGCGGAGTTTCAAGCGTGTGACTCATAGGAAATACCCCTACACTTTTGAACCTGCCCTGTCGATGAACGGTTTATCGCTTGCACAGGGCGGCTGATCGCTAATATGACATATTTCCCTTACGGCACGCAGCGTCAAGTGGGCTTAACGCTTGGGCGCAGGGAATGGTTTGTGGTGAATCGCCTAAGCAAAAGTGGCGCAGAGCGTTTGGTCAGGCGCAATCGCGGCACAGACCGCGAATCTCGAGCACCGGGCGTTCGGCCTTGAAATCCTGTCCCGCGGCCAGTTCGCGCATCGCCCCGCCGACCTTTTCATCGTCAATATGGCTGGCATCGCCGCATTCATTGCAGACCAGAAAGATGCAATCGTGATTGTCGCCGGGATGGGTGCTGGCAAGATAGGCATTGGCGCTTTCCACGCGCAGCGCCAGGCCATGGGTGACGAACAGGTCGAGAATGCGATAGATCGAATTGGGCGCGACCCGTTTGCCGCGCGATTTGGACAGATTGTCGGCCACGACATAGGCCGAAGCCGGCCGGTCAATCTGGGCCAATTCGACAAACACCGCCTCGCGCATGCTGGTCCATTGCTCTCCCGCAGCGGTCAGGGCCTTGCGCGCCAGCTGGGTCAGCTCTTCGATAGAATGGTCGTGATTGCAGCTCATGGCCGCCTCTATAGAGGCTCAGGCGCGATTACGCCATATGCGCGCTTACGCTGCCGCGCGATGGGGTCAAACCGGCTGATCAGGGCCCGTCGGCGAGAAATTCAGCCTTGAAATCGCGCGGAAAAATCTCTTCGAGCGCCGCCACTTTGGGCGCGTCCCACGCCATGATATAGGCGCTGCGCGGATTGTGCAGCATGTAATCCTGGTGATAGGCTTCGGCCGGGTAGAAGGTGCGCAAAGGTTCAATCCGCGCCGCAATCGGGTCCGCCCACACGCCCGAGCGCGCCATTTGCGCCAGATAGGCCTCGGCAACCTCTTGCTGTTCGTCATTGGTCGGGATCAGCGCGGTGCGATAATGCGTGCCGATATCGGGCCCCTGACGATTGATCAGCGTGGGATCGGCCACCACTGAAAAGAAGATCCGCAGCAATTCGTCATAGCGGATGATATAGGGGTCATAGGTGATCTGAACGCTTTCGGCGTGATTGGTGCCGCCCGAAATGATCGCGCGATAGGTCGCGGTCTGGCCCGCGCCGCCGTGATAGCCCGAGACCGCCGATTTGACCCCTTTCACATGGCTGAACACGCCTTCCACGCCCCAGAAACATCCGCCTGCAAAGATCGCGGTTTTGAGCCCGGCGCCTTCGCGCGCAACGCGCTCGGGCGCAGGCGCGTTGACCGGTTCCTCAAGCGCGGCGGCGGGGCTGGCTGTGCCGGCAAGAGCGCTCGCAGCGGCCAAAGCGAACAGGATATGTTTCATCGATTGATCTCCAACGGGGCGAGGATTGTATCAACACCAGGATCAAGCGCGCTTGGCAGTGCAGCTTTGAGGCCATTGGTTTGGCCGTTTTCGGAGCGGCTTTGCCCGATGTCTATCGCGCCAGATTGCGCGGAGGCAAGAGGTGCGGATGAAGGCGGTGCGGGGGTGAGGGATGCTTGCGTGGTGGAGGTGGGAGAGGAGGGGTCTTGTGCAAGGCCAGCGACCCCCAAAATCAGCGCGCCCGCGCCAAAACCCAATGCAAAATTGCGCAGCAAATCGGGGGCGAAAAGGGTCATTGTCAATCTCTGGCTCGGGCCGCGTGGTTGGCACGGGTTTTTACGAAGGGGTGTGAGGCAATCGCGATATAAGCGGCGCGCTTGCGCCTGAATGAACAAAAGGGTGTGTGAGACACTTCGTTACACAACCGCGCAAAGTTACGCCGGTTCCGCAAAATTGGATGAGGCCCGCCGGCCTAGACCAAGCGCGGCTCGGCCCCGCCGACACCGCCGACCAAGCTGGCCTGAACCACGCGCGTGCTCAACCGCGCCAGACCCGCGGGCGTGAAGAGGTGTGGAATATAAAGGTGGGGGCGATCTTGACCGGCGGGTGCAATCCGCCGCCCTGCCCCAACCGATCAAATTGCCCCGACCGATCAATCAGTGGCGGAAATGGCGCATGCCGGTGAACACCATCGCAAGGCCCGCTTCGTCCGCTGCTGCGATCACTTCGTCGTCGCGGATCGATCCGCCCGGTTGGATCACCGCGGTTGCGCCCGCTTCGGCGGCCGAGATCAGGCCATCAGCGAAGGGGAAGAAGGCATCCGATGCCACCGCGCTGCCATGTGTTTTGGGCGCGGCCCATTCATAGGTTTCGGCCGCTTCTTTGGCTTTGATCGCGGCGATCCGGGCCGAATCGCGCCGGTTCATCTGCCCGGCGCCAATCCCGGCGGTCGCGCCGTCCTTGGCATAGACAATCGCGTTGGATTTGACATGGCGCGCGACCGTCCAGGCAAAGAAGCAATCCTTCAGCTCCTGCGCCGTGGGCTCGCGCTTGGTGACGACTTTGAGATCGCCCTCGCTGACCGCGCCATTGTCGCGGCCCTGGATCAGCATCCCGCCCGCAATCGTCTTCATGAAAAACCCATCGCGGCGCGGATCGGGCAGCGTCCCGCATTCAAGCAG
>JABSPI010000165.1 GCA_013214365.1 Erythrobacter sp. | reverse complement strand
GGCCTCGATCCCGCCATCATTACGCTGTTGCGGCAACGCGCAGCGGCGCATTTTGACGCTGCCAATGCCCATGTTGCGGGCGATTATATGGGGGAACATTGGCTGGCCAGTTTTGCCCTGCTGGCGCAATTGGAGCGCGGGTGAAGGGCGCGCGTGCAAAGGTGCGGCGGATTGCTTTTGCCCAGCGGCCGCGTGTTGCAGTGCAGCAAGATTGTTGACCGCTCGCCTGCAGGCTTTATGCAAGAGGTATGCAAGCTGCTCCTGCATCCCATGCACCGCCCGCGCTGAGCGCTTTGGCTGCGCATGGGCAAGTGGCGCTGTTTCTGGATTTTGATGGAACATTGGTCGATCTGGCCGCGCGGCCCGATGCCATAACGCCGGCGGTGGACCTTTGCGCGCGGCTTGAGGCGCTTTGTGTGCGTTTAGGGGGCGCTTGTGCTCTCGTCAGTGGTCGTTCAATCGCCGATATTGAGCGACATATTGGCCATATTGATGTGCCGATTGCCGGGTCGCATGGAGCGGATATTCGCGGTCCGGCCGGAACGCGCCTTGGCACGGGTCCGGTGACTTTGCCCGCAGCGATTGAGAGCGAGCTGCGCGCCTTTGCGAAGGTCGAAGGCATTGATTATGAACACAAACCGCATGGCGGCGCGCTGCATTATCGCAGCCGGCCGCAATCCCGCGCCAAAACGCACAGCTTTGCCAAGGCGCTGGCGGCAAAGCATGGCTGGACCACGCAAAGCGGCAAATGCGTGGTCGAATTGGTCGCTGGCCATGCCAATAAGGGGTCCGCGGTGGAGATCTTGATGGGGGAAGAAAAATTCGCCGGCGCGCGGCCGATTTTCCTCGGTGATGACCTCACCGACGAGGCGGGTTTTGCGGTGTGTCAGGGGCAGGGGGGGCTTGGCATATTGGTTGGCCCCAAGCGCGACACCCACGCGCAATACCGGCTCGACAGCGTCGCTTGTGTGCACAATTGGTTGGAGTTTTAAGGTCCTTGGCTGACACACCTAATCTTGAATTGTGGCCGATTGGCAATTGCCAAGTCTCGGGCCTGATTGATCAAACCGGCGCACTGGTCTGGGGCTGTGTGCCGCGGGTTGACGGGGATCCGGTGTTTTCGGCGCTGCTCAATGGGCAACAACGCGATGCGGGCATTTGGCGGTTTGAATTGGAAGGCCAAACCCGCGCGAGCCAACGCTATATTCGCAACACGCCGCACCTGTTGACCACGCTTGAGGCGGAGGATGGCAGTGCGGTGGAAATTTTGGATTTTTGCCCGCGTTTTGAACGGTCTGGCCGGATGTATCGCCCGGTCGCCTATGTGCGCATTGTGCGTCCGATCAACGGCAATCCGCGCATCAAAGTGGTGCTCAAACCGACCAAGAATTACGGCGCCGGCCTTGCTGATACGACCCATGGGACCAATCATATCCGCTATCTGACCGGAGATACCGGCCTGCGATTGTCGACTGATGCGCCGGTGGGATATATTCAGGAAGGACGCAGCTTTCGGATTGAACGCGACACCCATTTCTTTCTTGGGCCTGATGAACCCTTCGTTGGCAATCTGCGCGAACAATTGCGTTCGATGGAGCAGTCGACCCGCAAATATTGGCAGAATTGGGTGCGGATGTTGGCGGTCCCGCTGGAATGGCAGGAAGAGGTGATCCGCTGCGCAATCACCTTGAAATTGTGCCAGCACGAAGAAACCGGCGCGATTGTCGCCGCGCTCACCACCTCGATCCCCGAGGCTGCGCATTCCGAGCGCAATTGGGACTACCGATATTGCTGGATCCGCGATTCCTATTACACGGTCCAAGCGCTCAACCGGCTCGGCGCGCTCGATGTGATGGAGAAATATCTGGGTTACCTGCGCAATATCGTGGATGGCGCGCGCGGGGGGCAGATCCAGCCGCTTTATTCGGTGATGGGGCAGAGCGAGCTGGACGAGACCACTGCGAGCTATCTGGCCGGTTACCGCGGGATGGGGCCGGTGCGGCGCGGCAATGCCGCCTACAAGCAGATTCAGCACGATTGCTATGGCCAGATCGTTTTGCCCAGCGCCCAAGGGTTTTTTGACACGCGGCTCTTAAGGCCGGCNGATGAACATGATTTTGAAAGCCTCGAGCAGGTCGGCAACATGGCCTGGGCGATGCATGATCAACCCGATGCCGGATTGTGGGAATTTCGCACTCGCCAAGAAGTGCACACCTATTCGGCGGTGATGAGTTGGGCGGCGTGTGACCGATTGGCCAATGTCGCAGCCCATATTGGCAGGATGGACCGGGCCGAAATCTGGCGCGAACGCGCTGAAAAAATCGCGGCAACGATTGAAGAAAAGGCGTGGAAAGAGGGGCCAGATGGCGGCCATTACGGTGCCAGCTATGAAAGCGATTACCTCGATGCAAGCTTGTTGCAAATGGTGGAATTGCGGTTCCTGTCACCCGACAATGAACGCTTCAAACACACCTTTGCCGCGATAGAAGAGCATCTGCGCCGCGGCGATCACATGCTGCGCTATGCCGCCGAAGATGATTTTGGCGCGCCGGAGACCGCGTTTAATGTGTGCACTTTCTGGCTGATCGAAGCCTTGCATCTGGCGCGGCGCGACGACGAGGCGCGCACTTTGTTTGAAACCATGCTCAGCCATACGACCCAATCGGGTTTGTTGAGCGAGGATCTGGATTACGAGACAGGCGAATTGTGGGGCAATTTTCCGCAAACCTACTCTTTGGTCGGAGTGATCAATTGCGCCGGTCTGTTGTCCAAACCATGGAGTGATGTGCGATAAAACCTCTGGTGGTCATATCCAACCGGGTCGCGGTGCCCAAGGCGCGCGGGGCTGCGGGCGCGCAAGGGGGCCTTGCAGGGGCCTTGAACGCGGCGCTCAAAGATCGCGGCGGTGTATGGTTTGGTTGGTCCGGGCAGGAAAGCGACGAGCGCGCCGGCAATTTAGACATTCGGCGCAATGATGGCGTAACAACCGCAACGATTGATCTGCCTGCGCGCGATGTTGATGAATATTATAACGGCTATGCCAATTCGACTTTGTGGCCGCTGTTTCATTATCGCATTGACCTTGCCCGGTTCGAAACGCGCACCGGAGCCAGTTACGAACGGGTCAATGACCGCTTCGCCTCCAGCGTTTTGCCGTTGATCGAAGACGAAGACCTTGTCTGGGTGCATGATTATCATCTGATCCCGCTGGGCGATCGCTTGCGCGCGCGCGGCGTTAAAAACCGCATCGGGTTTTTCCTGCACACGCCGTGGCCACCGACGCGGTTGCTGACCTCCTTACCCTTTCACGAGCGTTTGGTTCGGACCATGCTGGCATATGATTTGATCGGTTTTCAAACCGGCGAATGGTTGTCGAGTTTTGTGCATTATTGCGAAAATGAACTGGGCGCGGTGGTTGATCATGACAGCGGCCGGATCACTCATGAAGGGCGCACAACGATCGCGCGAGAATATCCGATCGGGATCGACTGGCACCATTTTCAGGCGCAAGGGCAATTGCCCGAAGCCAAGGCTGCGCAGGAGCGCCTGTTGGCCTCAAGCCGCGACAGAACCGCGATGATCGGGGTGGACCGGCTCGACTATTCCAAGGGGCTGCCGGAACGCATTGATGGGATCGGGCGATATTTCGATCAGAATCCGGACCGCACCCGGGATCTGCTCTTCATTCAAATCGCCCCGCCTAGCCGCGAAGATGTCGAAAGTTACCAGCAGATCCGCGAATTGCTCGAGCAAAAAACCGGCCAGATCAATGGCGCGCGCAGCGAGGTTGATATTGTCCCCATCCGCTATGTGAACCGCGGCTACAGCCATGCTGAATTGTTCGGTTTCTTCCGCGCGGCCAAAATCGGCCTCGTCACCCCATTGCGCGATGGAATGAATTTGGTGGCGAAGGAATATCTCGCCGCGCAAGACCCCGATGATCCCGGCGTTCTCATCCTATCCGAATTCGCCGGAGCAGCGCAGCAATTGGGATGCACCGGCGCAGATGGTAAGGATCATGGCGCGCTCCTCGTTAATCCGCATAGCCCCGATGCATTGGCGATGGCGATTGGCAAGGCGTTGGATATGCCGCTGGCTGAGCGCAAAAGCCGCTATGAGGCGATGATCAAAACGGTGCGCGAGGACGATGTGCAGAGCTGGACCGCTGATTTTTGCCGCGACTTGGCCGCGGATTGACCGCCTTAGATAGTCACTCGATCAGACAAAGCGCCGCGTCATGGGTTGTTCGATTAGCATGCCCGAGCTTTTCGCCAGATAGGTTTGCAATTCGGTGTGGCGCGGTTGATCCTCGCGCTTGGCCAGAACGCGCTGGACAACGCTTTGCAGGCGGCGCGGATCGAACGGTTTNCGGATAAAATCGTTGGATCCGGCAAAGATTGCGTTGGCCTCGTCCTGGGCGCCGCTCATCATTGTGAACATCACCACGGGCAGATCGTAAAATTCGGGTGACTGGCGCAATCGGCGCAGCAATGTCATNCCGGANATGCCGGGCATGTCCTGATCGAGCAGCAAAANGTCCGGCCGCCGCCGACGCAGCAGCGCCCAGCAATCCTCGCCGCTGGTAACCCAGCCGCAGGCATGTCCGGCATCAATCAGAACTTGCGAGGCGAGTTCGGCAATGAGTTCATCATCATCAGCGATCAGAATGTGAGCCATAATATTGCTCCAAAACCATGTGTGAGGAGGCCGGGAAGGCGGGCAAAAGCAAAACGAGGTGGACCTTGGTGTAAGCGCTGGCTTGGAAAGCGATAATTGGCGGCGTCCCTCGGATTGTTCCTTAGGGGGGATTGCGGGGGTGGGTTTGAAGTGCATCCAAATGCGCTGCGTGGTTGCCCCGGGCCGTATGCGCTGCCACTGACAGTGGCTATGATTCGCAAGGCCCACAATCACACCTTCCTGCCCACCCAGGGGATTTTCAATCTGCGCGATTATGGCGGCTACGGCGTTGCCGATGGCGCGGTGATGAAAAGCGGCCTGTTGTTCCGTTCGGGACAGCACCGCGATGCGACAGATGAGGATTTGGATCTGTTCCAATCGCTAGGCATCACCACCATCATCGATTTTCGCGGGCGCAGCGAACGCACCAGTTTCCCGTGTCGCCGCCATCCGCAATTTGATGCCGAAGTGATCGCGTTTGATGGCGAGACAACCAGTTCCCCGCCCCATGAAGGCGGCGGCGGCGTGAGCGAGATGACCGCGCAGCGGGCCTTCGACCGGATGATCGCGGTCTACACACGCATGCCGGTCAATCCGGCGATGATTGATATGTTCGGGCGGTATTTCAAAGCCTTGGACGAAGGCGAAGGAGGCAGCTTGATCCATTGCTTTGCGGGTAAGGATCGCACGGGGATTGCCGCTGCGCTTTTGATGCATGTTCTGGGCGCGCATCACGACGATATCGTTGCCGAGTTCTTGTTGACCAATGAGGCCCCCCATCGCGAGAGATTGGCACGGCAATCTCTTCCCCGAATGGAGGAGCATTATGGCGC
>JABSPI010000164.1:2575-4576 GCA_013214365.1 Erythrobacter sp. | reverse complement strand
TGCACACCGGCCGGCCCGAATTCGCGCGCCAGCGATTGGGCGAGCATGCGCAGCCCCGCTTTCATCGAGGCAAAATGGGCAAAATTTGCCCGGCCGCGCCATGATCCCGATGCGCCGGTGAAAAACAGGCTGCCGGACCCTTGCGCTTTGAGGATCGGGATCGCGCGTTTGGCGGTCAGAAAAGCGCCAAAATTGCCCACTCGCCAAAACGCCTCATAGGTTTGCGCGTCCAATTGCTCGAACGGGATAATCGCATTGTTGCCCGCATTATAAAGCACCGCGGCCACATCCCCGCGGCGCGCGGCATGGTCAAACACGGCGTCCTGATCCTCGGGCGAGGTGACATCGGCGCGCACCGCCTCGGCGCTGCCCCCCGCATCGCGCACCTCTTGGGCCACCGCCTCGATCTTTTCAGGCGTGCGGCCCGATACGAACACATGCAAACCTTCCGAGGCAAACCGGCGCGCCAAGGCCCCGCCCACCCCGTTGGAGGCGCCCACCCCCAAAATGATCACCGATTTCGTCACTGCCCGCTCTCCCAAAAGCCCGCGCTCCCAAAAGCCGAACGCCGCGCCTGAAATATCCAAGTCATATCCAAGCGCATCATTTGGCCCAGAGCAAGGCGCGCCGCCAATTTGCGGCACCACAAAAGATCAGGCGAAGAGCAGATTGCCCAGCAACCGTCCCGGGACCAATGTGAACCCGCCGGCGATCAACAAACCCACATATAAGCCCGCCATTATCCCGCGATGCATGCGCGTTTTCTTTCGCCGGATGGCCCAAATACCAAGCGGGATGCTGATCAATGTCCAAACCGTGAAAATGTGAATGTAGCTGAAACCTGACCCGGCAATGCCCGCGCCGGGCGCGCGGATAAACGCGCTGCTGATCGCGGTGAAGATCATCAATGCGGCCCATATGCGACCGAGCATTTTGTGGGTCTTGTCCCCCTTGCGCCGGAACAGGATAAACGGCCCAAGGATCGCCGCAGAAAGAGCCGTGGCAAGATGGAGCAAGATCGGGCCGGTGAGCTTGTGGGTGATGTCGCCGGGGGCGTGTTGTCCGCTGGACGAGGCAAAGCCGCCGCCAAATGTGGACAACATTGTCATCAACACGGTCATTGCGATCGTGATCATGACGGTGATGACAAGTGTGCGTTTATCCATTGCCCACACAATGGAGCGCAGGGCTGGAAATATTGCAAGGCCAAACCTTTCGGGGGCGCAGCGCCATTGGGTAAAACCCGCCCGGCCTCAAGGCACGCGCCCCTCCCCTCATACGCACAACGCCCCGCCTCTGGGTGAAGAGACGGGGCGCTGAGAATTTTTAAAAGACCCTTGAGGGGTGCGCCCCTGCAGGATCATGCCTTTGTGCAGGCTTAGTAGCGGTAGTGATCCGGCTTGAACGGGCCAGCGGCCGGCACGCCGATATAATCGGCTTGCTTCTGGCTCAACTTGGTCAATTCCACGCCCAGCTTCTCAAGGTGCAAAGCGGCAACCTTTTCATCGAGTTGCTTGGGCAGGACATAGACGTCATTGTTGTATTCATCCGACTTGGTGAACAATTCGATCTGAGCCAGCGTCTGGTTGGTGAAGCTGGCGCTCATCACGAAGCTGGGGTGGCCGGTGGCGCAGCCCAGATTGACCAGGCGTCCTTTGGCCAGGATCAGCAGGCTGTTGCCATCGGGCATAGTCACCATATCGGTGCCTTCTTTGATCTCTTTCCACTCGTAATTGTCGAGCGCGGAGATCTGGATCTCGCTGTCGAAGTGGCCGATATTGCACACGATCGCCATGTTTTTCATGGCTTTCATGTGTTCGCCGGTGATCACGTCTTCATTGCCGGTGGCAGTGACGAAGATGTCGGCGCGCTTGCACGCTTCTTCCATCGAAACCACTTCATAACCGTCCATCGCTGCTTGCAGGGCGCAAATCGGGTCGATTTCGGTGACCATCACCCGCGCACCGCCATCGCGCAGCGAAGCGGCCGAACCTTTACCCA
>JABSPI010000164.1:0-2475 GCA_013214365.1 Erythrobacter sp. | reverse complement strand
GTCATTCACATTGATCGCCGGGAAGGGAAGCTTGCCCGCTTTGGCAATCTGATAAAGGCGCATGACACCGGTCGTGGTCTCTTCGGAAACGCCTTTGATGTTTTGCACGCTCTTGGTGAGGTAGCCGGGCTTTTGCGCGACATAGGCTTTGAGCGCGCGTTGGAATTCAATTTCCTCGGCATTGGCAGGTGCGGGCATTTCCTCGCCCGCTTCGATCCGTGCACCCCACAGCGCAAACATGGTTGCATCGCCGCCATCATCGAGGATGATATTGGTGGTGAGATCGGGGTCGGCATCGGTCGACCAGTCAAAGATGCGGCCGACATAATCCCAATAATCCGCCAGCGTCTCGCCCTTGATCGCGAACACCGGAATGCCTTGCGCAGCGATCGCGGCAGCGGCGTGATCCTGGGTTGAGAAGATGTTGCAGGTCGCCCAGCGCACCTCAGCACCCAGCGCCACCAGCGTCTCGATCAGAACCGCAGTCTGGATCGTCATGTGGAGCGAACCGGTGATGCGCGCGCCTTTCAAAGGCTGGGCATCGCCATATTCCTCGCGCAGCGCCATCAGGCCCGGCATTTCGGTTTCGGCAATGGCAATCTCGTCGCGACCAAATTGGGCGAGCGCGATGTCCTTGATGATATATTCCTGAGTGAGCGCAGCGGTGGCCATCAGTGTCTCCGTTGAAGCAGTGAAACTTTATTGCGCGCCTTTAGCGGGACCGTCGGCGACAAGCAAATATAAAGTTTTCTTTATATCCCGAAATAGCCCAGATCGTGCCCGCCAAATGCCCGGGCGAATGCGGGCATGGCGGGTTGGATAGCTATTGTCCCGATTGCGCTATTGCCCCGATTGGTGGGGCGACTATATCCTGCAAGACAAGGCGCCGCCCGTCTATGGGGCCCGTCTATGGGGCGGCGCGCATATGGCGCAATTTTGGAGATATAAGATGACGATTTCGGTTGGTGACAAAATTCCCGCAGTGAACATGGTCAAGGCAACCGCCGAAGGGCCGCAGCCGGTCTCCTCGAGCGAATATTTCGCCGGTAAGAAAGTGGCGCTGTTTTCGGTGCCGGGTGCCTTTACCCCGACCTGTTCGGCCAAACACCTGCCCGGCTTTGTTGAGAAGGCGGGCGATCTGAAAGACAAAGGGGTCGATGAAATCGTCGGCACCGCGGTCAATGATGCATTCGTTATGGGCGCATGGAACGAGGCGGCAGGCTCCGCTGACATCACCATGTTGGCCGATGGCAATGGCGAATTTGCCGAAGCGGTGGGCCTGACCATGGATGGCAGCGGATTTGGCATGGGCAAGCGCGGTCAGCGGTTCTCGATGGTGATCGAAGACGGCACCGTGACCCAGCTTAATGTCGAAGATCCGGGCGATTTCAAAGTGTCGAGCGCGGAACACATGCTGGGCCAGCTTTGAGCGCGGTGATGCGGCACGATTGGCGGTTTGCCCGGGGCATTGGCAGCATGGGCGGCGTAGGCGGCGCGCTGGCGGCTGCTCTGATTGCTCAGAGCGCGCCGCTTGCCGCCCAAGAGGGGCAGCCGGCCGCGTTAGAACCCGCTTCATCTGCGCCCGCAGCGCAATGCCCCGCGGCGCAATCCTGGCGCGATTTTGCCGGGACATCATGGCCGGGCGACCAGATCGTCAATGTGATCGTGATCCACGAGGATGGACGCATAAGCTGGAATGGTGGCCGAACCAATGAGACGACGCTCGACCGGCTGGCCTATTTGATCGCGTCGAGCGACGAGCCGGCGATCACCGCGCTGGTCAATCGCGCTCCGGCTTGCGAGCAGGTGCAAAAGGTGCAGGAGATTTTCGCCCGCTATGGCTGCGCACAGGGGACATGCATTGTCGCGCCCAATCTGGTGCGCACCGAAGCCATCCCGCCGGCAGCTCCAGCAGCAGCAGAAGCAGGCGCGATCGAAAGCGCAGCGCAAGACGCTCGCTAGCCCCATAGCAATCGCGCCGTCACGATAAAGAAAGGGCGCCCACAGCGATGCGGGCGCCCTTTTCTTTCATACCAAAGCTTCAATATCAGCCCCGTTTTACGGGCTAATCATTCGCGCAGGCGGGGATGCACTGATAGGATAGGTCAGTGCAACCTTGCGCGGGGTCAATACGCCGCTGTGATCAAAAGCCCATCAGGCTAATGACCTCCTTGCGCGCTTCGGGATCGTCGCGATAGACGCCCATCATCTGGCTGGTCACCATTTTGACGTCGGGCACTTTCACACCGCGTCCGGTCATGCAGCCATGGGCCGCCTCGATCACGACCGCGACGCCGCGCGGTTCGAGATGTTCCCAAATGCAATCCGCGACTTCTGCCGTCAGACGCTCTTGCACCTGCAGGCGGTTGGCATAGCCATGCAAAACCCGCGCGAGCTTGGAGACGCCGACAATGCGTTTGTTGGGCAGGTAGGCGATATGCGCCTTGCCCACGATTGGCACCATGTGGTGTTCGC
>JABSPI010000163.1 GCA_013214365.1 Erythrobacter sp. | reverse complement strand
ACCTTGATGAAGCGCACCTGTCCTTGCGAGCGCATGAAGAATTCACGATCGGGAAACCAATCGTGCAATCGTTCGCTCCAAGAGGGTGAGTTGAAATTATCTGACAATGCGGCGCGACCCTGTTTTTTTAATATGAGCCATTGGCTATCAAGCGCGGGTTAAAAAACCTAATCCGTTTGCCGGCGTAACGGTTGAACGGAAAGGTATAAGCGATGAAACGTTTATGGCGGGTGAGGGCGCGGCGGTCTGCGCCCGCGAAAGCCTTACCGCACGGTTAAAATCGGACGCGATTCGCCCGCGCGCCGTCTCCCTTGGCCGACTATGCGCGCCCTGCTATTGCGCGGCCCCATGACAGGTTCACTCTCTTCAAACATCGCCGACCGCGCCGCTGACACGGCGCCCGAACAATGGGTCGCAGACCTTGCGCGTGATGCGCGCACGGCCCAGCGCGCTTTGGCCCAGATGTCCAGCGCTGAGCGCGCCGCCGCGCTCAAATTGGCCGCCGCCCAGATTCGCGCTGATGCCGGGGGGATTTTGTCCGCCAATGCCCAAGACATCGCCGCGGGCGAGGCGCGCGGTTTGAGCCCGGCCATGCTCGACCGATTGTTNCTCGATCATGATCGCCTGATGGNGATTGCCAGCGCGGTCGAGGCNGTCGCCGATCTGGACGATCCGGTTGGCGAAGTGATCAGCGAAGCGGCCCGGCCCAACGGATTGGTTCTCTCTCGCGTGCGCGTGCCGATCGGGGTGATCGGGATCATTTATGAAAGCCGCCCCAATGTGACCGCCGATGCCGCGTCTTTGTGCGTGCGATCGGGCAATGCGGCGCTGCTGAGAGGGGGGAGCGAAGCGGTCCATTCCAACCGCGCCATTCACGCCAGCCTGACCGCGGGTCTGGTCGCTGGCGGGGTGCCCGAGGCGGCGGTGCAATTGATCCCGACCCAAGACCGCGCCGCGGTGGGGGCGATGCTGCAGGCGGCCGGATTGATCGATATGATCGTGCCGCGCGGCGGCAAAAGCCTGGTTGCGCGGGTTCAGGCCGATGCGCGGGTGCCGGTTTTGGCGCATCTCGACGGGATTTGTCACACCTATGTCCATGCCGATGCCGATCCGGAAATGGCGCGGGCAGTGGTGCTCAATGCCAAAATGCGCCGCACCGGCATTTGCGGCGCGATGGAGACATTGTTGATCGACACCGGATTTGGCGATGCGGCGGGTTTGGTGGCGGCCTTGGTCGAGGCGGGCTGCGAAGTGCGCGGCGATGGCCGGGTTCAGGCGCTCGCCCCGCAAGTGGTCGGCGCCAATCCGCAGGACTGGGACAGCGAATATCTCGATGCCATTGTGTCCGCCGCAATGGTGGATGGAATGGATCAGGCGCTGGCCCATATTGCGCGCCATTCCTCGGCCCATACCGATGCGATTGTCACCGATAATGACGCTGCAGCTCAGCGTTTCCTGAGCGAAGTGGACAGCGCGATTGTCATGCACAATGCCTCCTCCCAATTTGCTGATGGGGGCGAGTTTGGGCTGGGCGCGGAGATCGGGATTGCAACCGGGCGATTGCATGCACGCGGGCCTGTCGCGCTCGAGGGGCTGACCACGTATAAATGGCTGGTGCGCGGCACCGGCCAGGCGCGGCCATGACCCCGGCGGCGTCCCACCGCGCCCGTGATGCAGGAGGGGTGTGATGCGCACCGGCCTGCTGGGGGGCAGTTTCAACCCCGCCCATGGCGGCCATCGCCGCATCACCCGGTTCACGATTGAGGCCTTGGGGCTTGATCAGGCGTGGTGGTTGGTGTCGCCGGGCAATCCGCTCAAACCGCGCGCGGGCATGGCGCCTTTGGGGGCGCGCTTGCGTTCGGCGCAGGCACAGGCCCGGCGCGCGCCGATCATCCCCACCGCGATCGAGCGCGAATTGGGCACGCGCTACACGCTCGACACGTTGCGCGCTCTCAAACGCCGCTATCCCAAGCGCGATTTTGTGTGGTTGATGGGGTCGGACAATCTGGCCCAATTCCACCGCTGGAAGAACTGGCGCGAGATCGCTCGCACCATGCCGATTGCAGTGATCGCCCGTCCCGGCTATAACCAAGCGGCTATGGCAAGCCCCGCCATGGCCTGGCTCAGGCGCTATACCGTGTCTGTTGCCGGTTTTACCAAGATGGGGCGCCAACGTTTGGGGAGCGCACCGGCCCTGGTGTTATTGCGTTTTGATCCGGACCCACGCTCGGCCACGGATATCCGCCGTGGTGATGCCGATTGGGCCACACAATATCGCGGCGTGACACTTCGCGATCGGCTGACTTTTCGCACAATTTCGGGATGGGATGAATGATGGGGCGCGCATTTGCATGCCTTGCTGTTTTCTCCCGCTCGTTTGATTGCATCTGGCCTTTCTCGCATTCCGGCGATGTCCCCGAACCATCCACTATCTGGAGAAGCACTTTTGCCTATGACACAGGCACACAATTCGCACGACACAGCCAAGACGGGCGCTGCGCCCGGGGCGGCGACATCCGTGGGTGAGGATCAAACCGGCGATCTGCACGATCTGGTCATGCGCCAGCTCGATGATGATCAGGCGCAGGACATTGTCTCGATCCCGCTCGCAGGGAAAAGCTCGGTGGCCGATCACATGGTGGTCGCCAGCGGTCGCTCGACCCGGCAAGTGGCGGCGATGGCGCACAAATTGGCCGAGAAGGTCAAGCAGGCCGGCTTTGGCCCCGCCCGTATCGAAGGGCTGCCCGCAGCCGATTGGGTATTGATCGATGCCGGCGATATCGTCGTCCATCTGTTCCGCCCCGAAGTGCGCAGCTTTTACAACCTTGAGCGCATGTGGTCGTTCGAGGGAGGAGAGGCGGCCGCAGGCAACGCCTGAGGCGCGCGAGACGCGACGCATTTGGTGAGGCAAGCGTTCCGCAGACGCGATATGCCGCGCCAAATCCATGGCGCTGTGTCAATCGCGGTGGCGCCGCGCAAAAAAGGGAGCAGGCCCCATTCTTCTGCATGTCATCGCCCGCGGCAAAATCGCCCGCTCGCCCGAAGCGGATTTGGTCGCGCGGTATGAAAAACGTCTGACCTGGCCGGTTAAGTTGACCGAATTGCCCGAAACCGGCGGCAAAATTCCCGCGCCCCAAACCCCGTGCAAAACCGTCCTGCTTGATGAACGCGGCAAGGCGATGTCATCGCAGCAATTGGCCGCAATTTTGGAACAATGGCGCGACACCGGGACGCGCGAGGCGCGGTTTGTATTGGGCGCGGCTGATGGACATTCCGATGCCGAGCGCGCCGGCGCTGATTTGCTGTTTGCCTTTGGTCCGGCCACTTGGCCGCATCTCTTGGCCCGCGCGATGTTGATGGAACAGCTTTACCGCGCGACCAGCATCCTTGCCGGCCACCCCTATCATCGGGCAGGGTAGCGTAATCATGCGCGGCTTTGTGTTCTCTTGTGTGGCATTTGGGGGCCTTTGTGCCGCGCTTGTGCTGGGCGTGGGAGAGGGGATGGCGCAGCGCGACCCGCTCTTGCTCGAACCCGATGAGGCGCAGGCCGAGCTGGAACGGGCGACCCGCGGAAGCCAGCGCGCTGAAGCGCGCGCGGCGATGTTGCTGCGCGAGGCGCAAAGCGTCAACGAAACCGCTGATAAGACCGCCCGCGAAGCGGCTGCCACCGCCGCGCAGATCCAGGCCACTGAAGCCAATATTGTTGTGGCCCGGGCGCGTTATTCGCTTGCCACCGCTGATCGCGAAGCATTGACTGCGCGGTTGGCTGAACGGCGTCAACCGCTGGTGCGTTTGACAGGCGCACTGCAGACCACCGCGCGGCGTCCGTTGGCGCTCTCGGCGCTGCAACCTGGCTCGCTAAAGGAACTGG
>JABSPI010000162.1:2615-3547 GCA_013214365.1 Erythrobacter sp. | reverse complement strand
CGTTTGGCGTCTTCGAAAATGTCGCCATAGCTATAGGTGCGCCCCATAAAATGCAGGAAGGGCGCCGCAGGGTCGTGCTCCACCGTGCGGGTGAGCAAAGCGGGCAATGTCATCGATTTGAACCGCGCCTCCCACGGAGTGGGGTGGTGATAGGAATCGGCGGCAAGGGCGCTATTTACATTCATGTCAGTAGCTATGGCCGATCCGCCCATCTGGCACAAGCGATTGTGCGCCAAAACCGGCGTTTTTTAGGGCCTGTTTTGAGCGATTATTCGCCCACAAAAAGGGACGCGCAGCCAAACCCGGCCACGCGCCCCGTGATTGAGTATGAATGGCGCGGCTCAGGCGCCGGGCGTCTCGTCATCCGCCGGAGCCTCAGCAGGTGCAGCGGGCTCTTCCAAAACAGCCGGTTCAGCGCCTTCTTGCGCCGCTTCGGCTTCGCGTTTCGCAGCCAACCAAGCCTCAGCCTCGGCCTCTTGTGCGGCTTGTGCCGCGGCCTTTTCATTGGCCTCGCGCTCGGCGCGCAATTCTTCGATCAGCTTATCCTTGTCGGACCGCGCATCTTCTGCGGCCGCTTCGGGGGCTTCTTCGGTCAAGCCGGCGCGCTTGGCCGCCTTGGCCACCATGGCGTCCAGCTCGCGCTGCGAACACAGGCCAAGGGTCACCGGATCTTTGGGTTGGATATTTTGGATATTCCAGTGCGAACGCTCGCGAATCGCCCCGATCGTGTTGCGGGTGGTCCCGATCAACTTGGAAATTTGCGCATCCGACATTTCAGGATGGCTGCGCAAGATCCAGGCAATCCCGTCGGGCTTGTCCTGGCGTTTGGAGACCGGCGTGTAGCGCGGCCCTTTGGTTCGGGTCACTTCGACCGGCGCCTTGTGCATGATCAGAGCGTATTCGGGATCAACCTGACCCTTTTCGATCTCTTC
>JABSPI010000162.1:0-2515 GCA_013214365.1 Erythrobacter sp. | reverse complement strand
GCCTTGTGCATGATCAGAGCGTATTCGGGATCAACCTGACCCTTTTCGATCTCTTCAAGCGTCAGCTCGCCGGCGTGAACCGGGTCGCGCCCGGTATATTTGCTGCCCGCCAGATCGTCGGCCATAGCCTGCACTTCTAGGATGTGCAGACCGCAAAAATCGGCGATCTGTTCAAAGGACAGACCGGTGTGATCAACCAACCAGGTGGCGGTGGCGTGCGGCATCAGCGGCTTGGGCTGATCCCCGGTTGCTTTGGGGGTGGCCATGGGAAAATCTCCATCAGAAATAATAAGGGCCGCCCCTTTCCGGAGCGGCCATTGCACCGCGCTAGATAGGATAAAGCCGGCGCAACGGCAAGCGAAACGCGGCGGGGGATAGAGACTTGCAAATGTATCGCGGGTTTACAGCCGGTTTTGAGGCCCGCCAAAGCGCGTTGACGCGCGGTCTGCGCGCCCCCTGCTCAGCCCCCAACCCGCAGCACAATCTTGCCGATATGCTCGCCCGCTTCCATGCGCGCATGCGCCGCGCCCGCATCGGCCAGGGCAAAGGTCTGATCCATCACCGGCGCAAGTTCGCCCCCGGTAAATAGCGGCCAGGCATTGGCCGCAAGCTCATCCGCCAGAGCCGCTTTGAACGCATCGGAGCGTGGACGCAGGGTCGAACCGGTCAAAGTGAGCCGCTTCATCATGATCAGCGGCATAAACAATTGCGCCTTGGCCCCGCCCAAAACCGCGATTGTCACATGACGCCCATCGGGCGCCAGACATTGCAGATTGCGCGGCACATAATCGCCCCCGACCATGTCGAGCACGACATCGACCCCCGCGCCGCCCGTATGCGCCGTCACCGCGGCGACAAAATCTTCCTCGCGGTAATTGATCGCCAGATCCGCGCCCAGCGCGCGCGCCGCGGCGCATTTGTCCGCATCGCCGCAGGTCACGATCACCTCCACCCCGAACGCCTTGGCCAACATCACCGCCATCGTGCCAATGCCCGAAGTGCCGCCATGGACCAAAAGCCGTTCGCCCTCGCGCACCATGCCGCGCTCGAACACATTGTGCCACACGGTGAACAATGTCTCGGGCAGAGCGGCGGCGGTTTTCAAATCCATGTGATCGGGAACCGGCAGGCAATGTTGCCAAGGCGCGGTGCAATATTCGGCATATCCACCCCCCGGAGTGAGCGCGGCGATGCGCGCACCGAGCATTTCGGCGGGAACCTTTGAACCGGTGGCGACCACTTCGCCTGCCACTTCGAGGCCAAGGAGTGGCGAGGCACCGGGCGGTGGCGGATAAAGCCCCGCACGCTGGGCGCAATCAGGCCGGTTGACCCCGGCATAGGCGACCTTGATCAACACATCGTGGGGGCCGGGTTGCGGCACCGCGACCATCTGTGCATGCAACACGTCGGGCCCGCCCGGCGCGGCAAAACCAATCGCTTGCATAGTTTCAGGAACAATCGGCGCGCTTGCCTCTATCATCGCGAACAACCCCTGGCGTAATCAGCTACTCAACACGCCGGATGGCGCACAGCCAATAGGGCGAATACAAAGCATACCGATTGACAGCAAGCCAGCTTAATTGCGATGTTGAGAATCGCATGGAAGACACCGACCTCCCCCGCCCCAAAGGAGACGCCGCCAGCCGGCTCGCAAGCGAGGACCTTGCGCCTTATTCGCAAGACGAATTGGCCGCGCGGATTGCTTTGCTCGAAACCGAAATCGCCCGGGTCAAACAGCACAGCGATCAAGCCGCGCGGCACCGCGCCGCCGCCGATGCGCTGTTTGGCGGCTCCAAATCGTGACCCGCACCGCAAAAAAGCGGCGATCAATGCACAAATGGATTCGCAATCATCGCGGATCGTCCCATATAAATAAGTCCGCCCCTGTTCGTGCTCCGTATCTCAAGAGTGCCCCCGCCCAAGATTAGAGACAGACCCGATGCCCAGCTTCGCCCAAAACCTTGAACGCACATTGCACAACGCGCTCGCTCATGCGTCCGAGCGGCGCCATGAATATGCGACGCTTGAACATTTGTTATTGGCATTGATCGATGACGAAGACGGCGCGCAAGTGATGGCGGCGTGCGGGGTGGACCTGGCTGAACTGGGCGAGGTGGTGAAGCAATATCTCGATCAGGAATATCAGTCGCTCAAAACCGATGAAGACGCCGACCCCCAACCAACGGCGGGTTTCCAGCGGGTGATCCAGCGCGCCATTTTGCACGTCCAATCCTCGGGCAAGGATACGGTGACGGGCGCCAATGTTTTGGTGGCGCTGTTCTCGGAACGCGACAGTTATGCGGTCTATTTCCTGCAGCAGCAGGATATGAGCCGGCTCGATGCGGTGAGCTATATCAGCCATGGCATTGGCAAAGGCGGCCGCCAGCTCGAATCGAAGGCCGCACAGGGCAATGAAGACGCCCCGGCCGAGGGTGAGCAAGCCAAAGAGGCGGGTTCGAAGAAAGAAACCGCGCTCGACCAGTTCACCGTCAATCTCAACCAGAAGGCCGAAGAC
>JABSPI010000161.1 GCA_013214365.1 Erythrobacter sp. | reverse complement strand
GTGACCAGCCATTCACCCGGCGCAAGCGCGCGGCCATCATCGCTTTGGGTGCAATGGACCAAAGCGAGCCGCGCGCGCAATTGCTCGGGGCATTCGCGCACATGGGCAAGCAAGCTGTCAGGCACCTCGCGCGGCTCACCCTCGCCAGAGCCCTTGGCATCGCCGGTCCAATAGCGTCCATCTGATCCATCTGGCGCCGCACCCAAAGGCGATTTGGCATCGCGTCCCAAAACCGCGGCGATCGCGCGCTCATACCCTTTTTCGACCTGCACCTTGTCGAGCGCAGCGGGCAAACCCTCGCGGCCCTTGGCCCGTTTGGCGCGGGCATCCCGGTCGCGCACCAGTGCAGAATATTCGCGTTCAATCCCCGCCAGCTCGGCCCGCGCAGTGGCAAGAGCCGCGCTGGCATCGTCGCGCGCGCTTTGCAATTCGCCCTTGCGCGCTTGCTCTTGCTCCAGCGTGGTGCGCAAAGATGCGACCTTGTCAGCGGCGCGCTCAGTCGCGGTTTGCGCAGCGGTCACGGCGGCATCGGGATCATCGGCGCCCGCAATTTCGGCGCGGGTTGCATCGATGCGTTGGCCGCTTTGTTCGAGCCNGTTGATGCGCGCCTCGGCCTGTTCGATTGCGGCCTGTGCGACGCGCCATTCGGCCTCGACCCCGGCTTGATCGGCGGTCGCTTTGGCNAGGTCGAGTTCGGCGGTGCGGCTGGCGCGTTCGGTTTTTTCCGAGCTATTGGCGAGCGCGGGCCGCTCGGCCTCGGCTTCGCTCAGCCGTGTTTGTGATCCGGCCAGCTCGCGGGTCAATCGTTCGAGCGCTTCGGCTGCGTCATTGGTCAACCGGTCGGCGGCCTGGCGATCCTCTTCGAGCCGGGTGCGCTGGCGCTGCAGATCTGCGAGCCGGGTTTCGGCCGCTTCGAGTTTTTCAGACAGAGCCGCCATACGGTGGCCATGGGCGGAGGCATCGTCGCGCCGGTCGGCCAATTCATCGCGCGCCTCGGCCAGCTTGCCAGCGGCCTCGGCCTGATCTTTCTGCGCGATCTCGGCGGCCTTTTTCGCCTCGCCCACGCGGGCCTCGGCGCCTTGCGCGGCGGCGCGCGCTTCCTTGGCGGCATTGGCCGCATCGCGCCAGCGCGCAAACAGAACCCGCGCCTCGGTGTGCTCAATCTGCTCGGTCAGCTTGGTGTAGCGTTCGGCCTGCTTTGCCTGACGCTTCAAACTCGCCATTTGCGCATCAAGCCCGGCCATCAGATCTTCGAGCCGGAGCAGGTTTTTCTCGGTCGAGCGCAGCTTGCTTTCGGCATCTTTGCGCCGGACATGCAGGCCGGCAATCCCCGCTGCTTCTTCGAGCATCATGCGCCGTTCGGCGGGCTTGGCTGCGATCACCTGGGCGATTTTACCCTGGCTTACAAGGGCGGGTGAATGCGCGCCCGTGGCCGCATCGGCAAAGGTCAGCGCAACATCCTTGGCCCGCACATCGCGCCCATTGACCCGGTAAGCCGAGCCCGCACCGCGCTCGATCCGGCGGGTGACGACCAATTCTTCGTCCTGATCGTCGCTGGCATGCAGGACCACTTCGGCAAAGGCGCGTTGGGGGCGGGTGTCGGTCCCTGCGAAGATCACATCCTCCATCCCGCCTGAACGCATGGATTTGGGCGAGTTTTCGCCCATCACCCAGCGGATCGCCTCAAGCAGGTTGGATTTGCCGCACCCATTGGGGCCCACGACCCCGGTGAGACCGGGTTCGATACGCAATTCAGCCGGCTCGACAAAGCTCTTGAAACCAGAGAGTTTGAGCCGGCTTATCTGCATGGAGTTCGTGGGCGCCTTTGCTGGGTTGGTCGGGTTTACTCGGTCCGCGCACCGGCGCGTTGGAGCATGGGTTCAAGGCTCTGCCAACTGATCGTGTTCACCTTCTCACCGTTGAGGATGAAGGTCGGGGTCGAATTGATCCCCAATTCCTGAGCCTGCGCGGAGGAATTGTTGGCAATGCTTTCGATTTTTGCTGTGTCGGACAGGCAGGCGCGTTGTTGATCGGCCGAAATGCCGCGCGCTGCGAAAAAGTCGATCAAGCCTGCGGCCTGCGCAATGCCGACAAAACGCTGCTCAAGCGGCATGCGTCCGGCGGCCTCATATGCGGCGCCATTGGCGTTCACATTGGCAAAGGTTTGCTGCAATTCGCCCCATGCCATGTCGGACAAGGTTTGCATGTTTTCCTTGGGGCCACAGCGCACCAGAGTTGCAATCGTCAGATCGATCGGGTCGCGCACCAGATTGCGTTGTTCAAAGCTGACCATGCCGGTCGCGACATATTCTTTGATGCTCGGCTTGGCAGTGGCGGCAAAGCCTGCACATCCCCCGCATGTGTGCGAGGCGTATTCGACCAATTTGATCGGCGCATCGGGATTGCCGAGGATATAGCCGTCCTGCTCGCTGATTGTGACGGTCTCTTCCCAGCTTGTGCCATCAGGCGCAGCGATGGTTTCACCCGCTTCGCCTTCGGCCACCACCGTTTCGTCGGTGTCGCCGCTGCATGCGGCCAATGCGAGCGCAATTGGTGCAGCCAGAGCAAATTTGAGGGATACCGAAAGGCGTTTCATGTCGGATGTTTCCTTGGATTCGAGATTTCAGACTATACGCAAGCTCTGCCCTAGCGGAAGCGCAGTGGGGGAAGGGCTTGTGCAAAAAGAGGGCGTATATGTGGAATAAAGCGCTTTAACGCCCCCATAACCGGCAAAGCAAGCGATCAACGCCCCGATCCGGGACGAAACCGGGCGCTCAAGACCGGGTAGAGCGTCTCCCAATCGTGAACATCCGGCAGCATCGCCCCGTCGAGAGCAAAACCGGGCGTGCTGGTGACCCCAAATTCGTTCAGATCCGCCTGAGAATTGTCGGCCAGGGTCAAAGCGGCCCGGTCATCATTGATGCAGCGATTGATGTCAGAGCGCGACATCCCGCGTTCGGCCAGCATGTCATCAAGGTTGAGTGCGGCGGCCATATTGGCCCGCGATGTCCGATCCCCGCGCGCCCACAGGGCCTGCTGCGATTGCGGCGCGCTGGTGGCTTTGGGCAGCCAGTCATCCTGCCGCGCGAGGAACATGCGATGGCGGTCCTTGAAATCCTCTGGCTCGCCGCATTGAACCATTAAA
>JABSPI010000160.1 GCA_013214365.1 Erythrobacter sp. | reverse complement strand
GTCAAACGGTTCGAGTTCTCAAGGATACCAGCCAATTGTTCCTGGTTTTCCGGGCCAAGCAGGGTGTTCAGGTTCTCGGTCAGGGTCGCAAGGCGTTCCAGCAATACCGGAGCGCTCGCGACAATTTGGTCGATCCCGCCACTGCCTGCCGGGATCACCGGGCGATCTTCCGGACATGGCGCGGTCTCACAATCGATCGCGGGCGCGTCTTTGCGCGCACCATCGAGCAGGATGGTAGAGACGCCGGTAAAACTGGATTGGATGGTGGCCTTGGTCCCGATGAGGATCGGCACTTGATCATTGACCCTGATGCGGACCCGGACAAATTCGGGATTGTCCTGCGACAGGGCGATTTCCTGCACCTGCCCCACTGGCACGCCAGCATAGGAAACCTGACTGCCATTCGCGAGGCCGGAGACCGATTGCTGGTAGAAAATGTCATATTCATTGACAGCGCCTTGGCCCAGCCGTGCGATCCACACGATCGCAGCAGCCAAGAGAACCAGCAGGATTAGGGTGACCGATCCGACCCAAAGATGATTGGCGCGTGTTTCCATTACCCTGTCCTAAGTCCAAACTCGATATGGACGCATTTGTGGCTCGCTGTCCAATCTTGCCTCAAAATCATCTTGCCAACGCCCATGTTCAATCCCCCCAGTCAGCAGCCCGGCGGCCGGCATTCAATCGGTGCGCCGTCATAGCGCCGCGTCCACGTGCGCCGTTGAAATATTCCTCAATCCAAGGGTGTTTGGTGGCAAGCAATTCAGGAATAGTGCCCACCGCGATCACTTTTTTATCGGCCAACACCGCCACCCGGTCGCAAATTTCATACAAAGTGTCGAGGTCGTGGGTGATCAGGAACACAGTCAGCCCGAGCGTTTCGCGCAATTCGCGGGTTTGCTGGTCAAATTTTGCCGCGCCGATCGGATCAAGCCCAGCCGTCGGTTCGTCGAGAAACAGCAATTCAGGATCGAGCGCCAATGCCCGTGCAAGTCCGGCACGTTTCTTCATTCCGCCGGAAAGTTCAGAAGGAAATTTGTCAATTGCCTCTTCCGGCAATCCCGAAAGCAGCACCTTGTACCGCGCGATTTCCCGCCGCAATTGATCGTCAATTTCAGGGTAAAATTGCTTGAGTGGAACCTCGACATTCTCGCCCACTGTCAGCGTCGAAAACAAAGCGCCCCCTTGGAACAAAACGCCCCAGCGGCAGCGCACCCCGATATTGTCATTGGGATCGCCATCAGTGATGTCGCGTCCCAGCACTTCGATCTGTCCCGCGCTGGGCAATTGCAAACCGATAATCGAGCGCATCAACACCGATTTACCCGTTCCCGATCCCCCGACAACGCCAAGGATTTCCCCGCGCCGTACTTCGAGGTCGAGCCCATCATGCACCGCCGCATCGCCAAAGCGATTAACCAGGCCCTTGATAACGATCGGCGGCGCGGCGGAGAAACGNCCATGATCTTCGGGATGCAATTCTGCATTGATGTGGATTGGATTGGGAGCCGGTTCAACCGGAGGGTTCGCCATGACCTTAGCCCCAACCCACTTCGGTGAAAAACACAGCGAAAAACGCATCGAGCACGATCACCGCAAAGATCGCAGAAACCACTGCCATAGTTGTGCGGATACCGACTTCTTCTGAATTCCCTTTGACCTGCATGCCATGATAGCAGCCCGCCAATCCCACGATCAGACCAAATACGGGCGCTTTGACCAGCCCGACCCAAACGTCGTGCAACGGCACCACCTCCTGTATCCGCTCCAGGAAAGTGAAGAACGGAATGCCAAGAGAATATTGGCCAATAACCGCCCCGCCAATGATCCCGACAACCGAGGAATAAAAACCGAGCAACACCATCATGAATGTGCAGGCCAAAATGCGCGGAATCACCAATTGCTCAATCGGGGAAATGCCGATGGTGCGCATGGCATCCACCTCTTCGGTGAGTTTCATCGTCCCGATCTGTGCGGCGAACGCGCTGCCCGAACGGCCCGCGACCATGATCGCGGTCATCAACACGCCCAATTCACGCAAAGTGATGCGCCCGACCAGATTGACGGTCAACGTCTCCGCTCCGAATTGTGACAATTGCACCGCGCCTTGTTGGGCGATGACAATCCCGATGAGAAAGCTCATCAATCCGATAATGGGCAACGCCGATACGCCTACCAGCTCCATCTGGCGCACAACCGCTTGCCCTGGGAACTTGCTCGGGTTCCGGATCAGATTGCCGAAACCGATCAAGATTTGGCCCAAAAAGCCGACCACCCCAATAACGCCGGCGCGGCCATCATAAACCCGTTGTCCCAATGCCAGCGGCACGCGTTCCCAAGTGGGGATGGTCACGGGCTCATATTCCTCGTCGCCGCCCACACTTTCAACCGCGTCGAGCAAGCGCTTGGCCGCCACGCTTGCGCCTGTAATCTTCGCATCATGCCGCTTTGCAAGCCGATGAGTGACCCATGCGCCAACCGTGTCGATTTCAGCCACTTGCGACAAATCGATAGCCTCAATCTCGCCAGCTAGTCCTTCAAGCTCATGTTCAACCGGCCCGATGGTAGACACCAGCATAGGCCCGGCGAGCGCCAACACGCTGCCTCTGGCATCATCGTCTTTGACAGAGAAAGTCACACCGTCCATCGCTGGGCAGCTATGCGGGTAAAACGGGTACGGCTCAAGCCCAGATAACGCTTAGGCGGTGATGAATCGTTGCGCTGAATTGCCCAGCTTGGCATGGGGAGCAAGAAACGCGGGGGCACGGGCGCCCGGTAAGAATTGAGCAGAACATGACGCTACCAACCACTTTTAACCCAAGCGCTATCGAAAAACGCTGGTACAGCCACTGGGAAAGCACAGGGGGTTTTCGCCCCGAGCGCCCCGATGCCGAACCCTTCACGATTGTGAACCCGCCGCCCAATGTGACCGGCTCGCTCCATATCGGGCACGCGCTCGACAATACGCTGCAAGACATCGTGATCCGCTACGAACGTCTACGCGGCAAGGACGCCTTGTGGGTGGTGGGCACCGACCATGCCGGGATCGCCACGCAAATGGTGGTCGAACGCCAGCTTGAGGAACGTCAGGACAAGCGCACCAATTACACCCGCGACGAGTTCATCGACAAAGTTTGGGAATGGAAAGCTCAGAGCGGCGGGCAGATCACTCACCAGCTGCGCCGGCTGGGTTGCTCGATGGATTGGTCACGCGAACAATTCACGATGGATCCGCATTTCACCAAAGCGGTGCTCAAGACATTCGTTGATCTCTACAATGATGGCCTCATCTACCGCGACAAACGTCTGGTCAATTGGGACCCCAAGCTCAAGACCGCGATTTCCGATCTTGAGGTGGAACAACAGACGATTGCGGGCAGCTTCTGGCACTTTAAGTACCCGTTAGAGCCCGGTGTGACCCTTTCTGACGGGCGCGATTACATCGAAGTGGCGACCACGCGGCCCGAAACGATGCTGGCCGATATGGCGGTGGCGGTGCACCCCAGCGATGAACGCTATGCTAGAGTTGTTGGCAAACATGTGATCCTGCCCATCACCGGCCGCCGGATCCCTATCGTTGCCGACGAACACGCCGATCCTGAGCTGGGTTCGGGCGCGGTGAAGATCACGCCGGGGCACGACTTCAACGACTTTGAAGTGGGCAAACGCGCCGGCATCAGCGCTGGCGAGATGCTCAACATGCTCGATGGCGAAGCGAATGTGTGCCAGACCGCCGATGGCTTGGTGCCGGACGAATTCATTGGCCTCCACCGCTTCAAGAAGGACGGCGTGCCGGGAGCGCGCGAGGCGGTGGTCGAGCGGCTGAAGGCTGACGGTTTCCTCATCCCGCACGTCTCGAAGAACAAGAAAGGCGAGGAGGTTATCTCCGACGCTGAACCGCGTTCGATCGCGACGCCCTTTGGAGATCGCGGCGGTGTGGTGATCGAGCCGTGGCTGACCGACCAGTGGTATGTCGATGCCGAAACGCTCGCGAAGAAACCGATTGAGGC
>JABSPI010000016.1 GCA_013214365.1 Erythrobacter sp. | reverse complement strand
GCGCCCTTAATGGCCGCCGATTGCGGTGCGCAAGCATGCGCCGATACGCTAAAAAGTCAGGCGGCGCGCACTTCGGTCACTTCGGGAACGTAATGTTTAAGCAGGCTTTCAATCCCGTGTTTGAGCGTCGCCGTGCTCGACGGACAGCTAGCGCACGCGCCCTGCAAGGTGAGGTAGACCACCCCTTCGGCAAAGCCGCGATAGGCGATGTCGCCGCCATCGCTGGCGACGGCCGGACGCACACGGGTTTCGAGCAATTCTTGGATAGATGCGATGATCTCGGCATCTTCGGCGCGGTCTTCGACCACCATTTCGGTTGTCTCCTCTGGGACCGAGATATCCTGCGCGCTGCCACCGACAAATAACGGGGCCTCGGATACGAAGTGGTCGAGCAAAATGCTCACCACTTGGGGTTTGAGCGATCCCCAATCGGCCCCGGGTGCGCCGGTCACAGTTATAAAATCCCAGCCGTAAAAGATATTCACGACTTCGCCGGTGTCAAAGATCGCCTGCGCCAGCGGGCTTGCCTCGGCCGCTTCGGGGGAGGCAAATTCGCGTGTGCCGGTTGGCATGACGGTGCGCCCGGGCAGGAATTTGAGGCTGGCGGGGTTGGGTGTGCGTTCGGTTTCGATAAACATGCCGCACTAAATAGGTCGGCTGAGGCTTGGCCGCAAGCGAGGGTTTGGGCATCGGCCTGCGCTGAACCTGTATGTTGNGCCAATGTTTGGGCCCGATCCCATGTTTCGGCGCAATCTTTGATCAAAGTGTAGATTGCGCCTCACACATTCACTGGTCCTTCATGGCTTGCGCCCCTATAAAGGGGGTATGAATTCCTCTCTCAAGGCGGTCGCCGCCTTCGCCCTCATCTCCGTTTCGACTTCGCTGGTGGGCCCTGTCCTATGGGGCGGGCCGCTTGCAGCGCAGGATAACGCCCCCTCTGCTGCGCTGGTCGAAGCCGCTGAAATCCCCGCGCCGGTCGCGGTTCAGCCTGCGGATGAGACCCCGTGGCTGTATGAAGGCAGCAATGTTCCGGTCGATCGCGAATGGCTGTTTGGGCAGATGGACAATGGTCTGCGCTATGCAGTGCGGCGCAATGGCGTGCCCCCCAATGCGGTGTCGATCCGGGTGCGGGTCGATGTGGGCTCGCTCCATGAACGCGATTCTGAACAAGGCTATGCCCACCTGCTTGAACACTTGCTGTTCCGTGAGAGCACCTATCTTGGCCCGGCCGAGGCGATTGCGGCATGGCAACGTATGGGCGCAACCTTTGGCGCCGACACCAATGCCGAGACCAGCCCGACCCACACCGCCTACAAACTCGACATTCCCGATATTGACCGCGCCAAATTGTCGGAAAGCTTCAAAATGCTCTCGGGCATGATCCGCGGCCCGGTTTTAAGCGATACAAATGTTGCCGCTGAATTGCCGATTGTGCTGGCTGAAAAGCGCGAGCGCGGCGGGGCGGCGCAGCGGGTCAATGAGCTAACGCGCGAGACGCTGTTTGCCGGCCAACGGCTTGCCACCCGGTCCCCGATCGGGATCGATGAAACCCTGCAAGCGGCCAATGGCGCCTCGATGCAGGCATTTTATGACCGGTGGTATCGCCCCGAAAACACCGTCGTGGTGGTCGCAGGGGACGCCGATCCGGAGATTCTCGCCGGATTGGTGGAGCAATGGTTTGGCGATTGGGAGGGGACCGGCGAGCCCGGAATTGCCCCCGATTTTGGCGATCCGGTGGCGCCGGCTGGCGCTGTCCTTGCCCAAGGCAGCGATCTGCCGATCGGGCAATTGGCGGTTGGAGTGGAACCCGATCTGGCGCGCACCATGACCTATGCGATCATGCGGCCATGGCGCAAAGTGCAGGATACGATTGTTTACAATGAGGGTTTGCTGCTCGATGCGTTGAGCCAGGCGATCATCAACCGCCGGCTCGAGGCAAGAGCGCGCGCAGGCGGCTCCTACCTCGTTGCCCAAGTGGGCCAGGATGATGTCTCGCGCTCCACTGATGCGACCTTTGTAAGTGTGCGCCCGCTGACCAATGACTGGCAAGCGGCGCTTGCCGATGTGCGCGGGGTGATTGCTGATGCGATTGCCAATCCGCCAACCCAGGAAGAGATCGACCGCGAAGCGGCCGAATTTGAAGTCGCCTTTGCCAATTCGGTTGAGACCGCCTCGGTCCAGTCGGGCCGATCGCTGGCTGACAATCTGGTCAATGCGGTTGATATCCGCGAAACGGTGGCCGCGCCGCAAGTGGTGCTCGACGTGTTTCGCGGCATGCGTGCCCGGATGAACCCGGAAGAAGTGCATGCCCGCACCCGCGCTTTGTTCGAAGGCGATGTGCTGCGCGCGGTGTATGTCACCCCCGCAATTGGCGAGGCGGAGCAGAGCGATTTGCAGACCGCCTTTGCTTCCGCTGCGCAGGTGGACACCTCTGTGCGGCTGGCCGCTGAGAGCATTTCGTTCGACGAATTGCCCCCGGTCGGCCCGCCCGGAACCATCACCGACACAAGCCCGCTGGGCATTTTGGAGGTGGAGAAGGTGGAATTTGCCAATGGCGTGCGCGCGCTGTTGTGGGCCAATAATGCTGAACCCGGGCGGGTGACGGTTAAGGTCCGCTTTGGGGCCGGCTACCGCGCATTTGACGCCGACAGCTCGGTCTATGCAGCGCTGGGACAATTGGCGCTGGTGGGCTCGGGCGTGGGCGATCTGGGCCAGAACGAGATCGACCGGCTCGCGACCGGGCGCAAATTGGGATTTGATTTTGCAATCGATGACGCGGTGTTCACTTTCACCGCGCAGACCCGGTCGAGCGATGTCGCCGATCAGCTTTATCTGTTCGCGGCCAAATTGGGCATGCCGCGCTGGGATGCGGATCCGGTCATCCGTGCGCAGCGGGCCGCTCAATTGGCCTACAATTCTTACTCGACCAGCCCCAATGCGGTGTTGGGGCGCGATTTTGAATATATCCTCACCGACAATGATCCGCGTTTTGCCACCCCGACCCCGGACATGCTCGACACTGTCACGCCCGAGGGTTTTCGCGCAGTTTGGGAACCCTTGCTTCAGCAGGGTGAGGTAGAGGTTTTGGTGTTTGGCGAGTTTGACCGGGATGAGATTGTCGAACAGATGCGGGTCACTTTCGGCGCCTTACTCGAGCGCGAGCCGATTAACCCCGTGATTGCCGCGCGCGTGCCCGCATTTCCCGCGGCCAAACCCGATCCGATCGTATTGACCCATCGCGGCGATGCCAACCAGGCGGCCGCAGCTGTGGCGTGGCCAAGCGGGGGCGGGATGACCAGTATTCGCGAATCGCGCCAGCTCGAAATCCTGGTTCAGATTTTCAACAATCGTCTGTTGGAAAGCCTGCGCGAAGCGCTGGGCGCAACCTATAGCCCGCAAATCTATTCCAACTGGCCAAGCGATATCGAAGGCGGAGGCAAGATCGTTGCCTTGGCGCAATTGGAACCCGATTTCGTGCCGGTGTTTTTCGCCGAGGCACAGCGGATCGCGCAGGACCTGATCGACAACCCGCCCAGCGCAGATGAAATCGACCGCGTCACCGAACCACTGGCGCAAAGGGTCCGGCGCGCATCGACCGGAAACCAATTCTGGCTCTACAATCTGGAAGGGTCGAGCTTTGATCCGCGCCGGGTTGGCTTGCTGCGCTCGCTGCTGGCGGATTATTCGCAAACCACCCCGCAAATCATGCAATTCCTCGCGGATCGCTATTTCAGCGCGGGCGTGCCGATTAAACTGGCGGTCATCCCCGAGGGGCAGGAATTGACACAATTGCCGGAAGGGGGTGTTGGCGCTGTCACTGCACGGCCATCTCAGCCGCCGGTTCAGGGGCCGCCTGACATTGTCGGACGCTAGGCAAATTGGCCCGGTTCAGCGCCGCAGGGGGAGATGCCGCGTGAAATATTATTGTTGTAAAATGCCTATTGGCTTTACTTAGAGTACAAAGCCGCTTAGGCGCGCGCCCGCAGTTTCGCGAAAACAAACTGCCCATGGATTTGATAACGGACGAGTGAATATCGTGGCCCAGAATTGGAACCCGACAAGCTGGAAAGAGCATGAAGCGCGGCATTTGCCGCATTATGAAGACGCCGCCGAATTGGCCGAGGCAGAGGCGGTATTGGCCGCTTATCCGCCGCTGGTATTTGCTGGCGAAGCGCGCGCGCTCAAAACCGAGCTGGCTGATGTTGCCAATGGCCATGCATTCTTGTTGCAGGGCGGCGATTGCGCCGAAAGTTTTGCCGAGTTTCACCCCAACAATATCCGCGACACCTTCCGCGTCTTGTTGCAGATGGCGGTGGTGATGACCTTTGCCAGCAAGCGTCCGGTGGTCAAAGTCGGGCGCATGGCGGGCCAGTTTGCCAAGCCGCGCTCATCCGCGACCGAAACCAAGGGCGATGTCACTTTGCCCAGCTATTTCGGCGACAATATCAACGGGATCGAATTTGATCCGGTCGAACGGCGCAATGATCCGGGGCGCATGGTGCGGGCCTATTCGCAAGCCGCCTCGACGCTCAACCTGCTGCGCGCCTTTGCCGGCGGGGGCTATGCCAATCTGCGCCAAGTGCACCAATGGACGCTCGATTTCATGGGCCGCACGCCGTGGACCGACAAATTTGCCCAAACCGCCGACCGGATCGGCGAAGCGCTCGATTTTATGGAAGCGTGCGGGATTGATCCGGCGACCGTGCCGCAATTGCAAGGGACCAGCTTCTACACCAGCCATGAAGGCTTGCTGTTGCCTTATGAAGAGGCGTTGACCCGTCAGGATTCGCTCACCGGCGAATGGTATGCGACCTCGGCGCATATGTTGTGGATCGGCGATCGCACCCGTTTCCCGGGCAGCGCGCATATCGAATTTGCGCGCGGGATCGGCAACCCGTTGGGGATGAAATGCGGGCCTTCTCTCGAACCCGACGCGCTGCTCAACCTGCTTGATGAACTCAACCCCGCGCGCGAGCCGGGGCGGATCACGCTGATCAGCCGGTTCGGCCATGACAAGGTCGAGGAGGGGCTGCCCAAATTGGTCCGAGCGGTTAAACGCGAAGGGCATCCGGTGGTGTGGAGCTGTGATCCGATGCATGGCAATGTGATCAAATCGGATAGCGGGTATAAAACCCGTCCCTTCGATCGCATCCTCAGCGAGGTGAAGGGCTTCTTCGCGGTGCACCGGGCCGAGGGCACTCATCCCGGCGGTATCCATATCGAGATGACCGGGCAGGATGTGACCGAATGTGTTGGCGGCGCGGTGGCGATCACCGATGAACGTCTGGGCGATCGCTATCACACCCATTGCGACCCGCGGCTCAACGCGGAACAATCGCTTGAACTGGCGTTTACGCTGGCCGAGATGCTCAACAGCGAAATCGGTGATCAGCGCGCGGCGGACGCGGCCTGAGCGGGCTTTGGCGCTCTGAGCGCCCCGCCTGCTAATTATACAGGTCCGCTACTGCACAGGCCCGCTACTATATAGGCCCGCTAAACGCGCCCAGCGGTCCTATCTGCGCCAAAACGACCTGCCCTTTCATCGCGGAACCCGGCTTTAGGTAGTCGTGCGGGGGCGCGCGCATCGAATTTTGTTACACCGGCCGGCCTATGCGGGCAGGCTCTATGGCGACCCATGGCTTTCTTGCGGCAGCGATTGCCTCCCCCGCTCCTGAAGCATCCCCAAGCGTATCTGATGGAATGGTGCAAGCGGGCGGGTTTATGGGTGCGAGTGATGCCTTGACCTTGGGGTGCTGTGTGCTTGCGATTGTGGCGCTTGCGGGGCTTTTCGGGACGCTGCGCGAACGGCGCAAATCGCGCGCTGCGCTGCGCACGGCGCAAACCCAAAGCGATGCGATGCGCGAATTGCTGCGCACTGTGCGTATGGCGGAAAGCATGGCCGGATTGGGGATATGGCAATATGTTCCGGCAACCGGTCAACAAATATGGTCCGACGGGGTCAAACGCCTGTTCGGGATCGGTGCAAACGCGCGGCTGGGCAAGGGCGATGCCGAAACCATGCTCTATGCCAATGCCGCCGATCTGGTTGGCCAAGTGGAGCAGAACAGCGCGCAAATCGAACCCTATATGATGCAGGTGGAGATGTGCGGGATGGACGATACACCGCGCACATTGGCCTTGCAGGCGTGCAATATGCGCGGAGCCGATGGCACAGTGGAGCGGGTGGTTGCCTTGGTGCGTGATGTCACTGATGCGGTGTTGCTCGACCGCGCGTCTCGATCTGAATGTTTTACCGGGCCCCTTCGCGGCAGCGGCCCTGCCGCGCAATTGGATCCCGATCCTGAACTCCCCACGCCCAGCGACCCGCTCACTGGTCTCTCGACCCAGCGCGCGGTGATGCAGCAGCTCGACGATCTGGTGATGGAGGCCCGCGAACAGGCACAGCCGCTGACCGTGGTGATGTTCGATATCGACCATTTCAAGCGGGTCAACCAACGCCATGGCCGCGATGGCGGGGACCAATTGCTGCAAAAGGTTGCGCGCATCGCGCGCGAGCAGGCGCGGGTGTTTGATCCGATCGGACGGGTCGGGGGCGAGGAATTTGTATGGGTCATCCCCGGCGCCGGCGAAGGCATGGCGCGGGTGATGAGCGAGAGGATGCGGCTGGCCATAGCCAAGAGCAGCGCCGTTGGCGCGGTTGGCCCTGTGACGATCAGCCTCGGCTATGCTGTGATCCAGCCCGGCGATACGCCGCTCTCGCTGTTTGCGCGGGCCGATAATGCCTTGGCCGCGGCGATGCGTTCGGGCCATAACCGAGTGCGCTGCGCGGCTTGAACCCCGGCGCGAGGAGCCGATGATGGGGCCGTCCATCATCACGGCAAGACACGTTGAGGTGTCAATCAAACTGGTCAAAGCGTTTGGCTTGCGGGTTTCAATTGCGCGGCCAATGCGCCATGATCCTTTGCGATGGAGTTTGAGGGAGGGAGCGCAATCGTGGCACGAGCCAAGCGTCAAGCCGCCGCCGGGCGCAGCGTGCAAGCCGCCGGCTTGGCACAAGATTACACCCGCACCCGCACCTTGATGGAGGGTGTGTGCGCACCGCTCAGCGATGCCGATGCCAGCATCCAGTCCATGCCCGACGCCTCGCCCGCCAAATGGCATTTGGCTCATACGACATGGTTTTGGGAAACCTTTGTGCTCGCCCCCCACATGGAGGGATATCGGCTGCACAATGACGATTGGCCGTTTCTGTTCAATTCCTATTACGAGGCGAAGGGGGCGCGGATTGCGCGTGATAAGCGCGGCATGCTCTCGCGCCCACGGCTTGATGAAATCATCGAATGGCGGGCCAAGGTCGATGCCGCAATGGCGCGCTTGCTGGATGATCACGGCGCGCTCGGTTCGGATCTGGCCGCGCTCATTGCGCTGGGCATTGCGCATGAACAGCAACATATCGAATTGCTGCTGACCGATATCAAACATGCATTTTTCCAAAATCCGCTTGGCCCGGCCATGTGGCAGGAGGGCGGACCCACCTGCGCGCCCGATGCTGGCGGCGACGGTGCCGGTGCCGGTGCCGGTGCTGGGGCTGATGCTGGCGCCGAGCTGGGATGGCACCATCACCCGGGCGGGGTCGCGTTGATCGGCCATGATGGGGAGGGGTTTGCGTTCGACAATGAGGGGCCGCGCCACCGGGTCCTGCTCGAACCGTTTGCGCTCGCTGATCGGTTGGTGACCAACCGCGAATGGAGCGAATTTATCGCCGCTGGCGGCTATAGGACGGCGTCCTTGTGGTTGTCGGATGGCCTTGCATGGGTGCGCGAACACGGCATTGAGGCCCCGTTATATTGGCGCGGCGATGACCATTTCACCCATTGCGGTTGGCGCGCGCGCGATCCCGATGCGCCGGTGGCGCATATTTCCTATTACGAGGCCGACGCCTTTGCGACCTTTGCCGGATATCGCTTGCCCACCGAATATGAATGGGAAGCGATCGCGAGGGGGCAGGATGCGCAAAGCGCGCCCGCCGCGCACGATCCGGCCGCCGGCAACCAACTCGGCCAAGCCGCGCCGCCATGCGTGCGCGCGGCGCCCGGCCTGTTCGGCAATGTCTGGCAATTCACCCGTTCCGCCTATCTGCCATATCCGCGGTTTAAAATCGCCGACGGGGCGGTGGGCGAATATAACGGCAAGTTTATGAGCGGCCAGTTCGTCCTCAAAGGGGCCAGCTGCGCCACAATGCGCGGCCATTCGCGCGCGTCCTATCGCAATTTCTTCTACCCCCATCAACGTTGGCAATTCACCGGCCTTCGTCTTGCCAAGGATGTGTAAATCATGACCACCAAAGCCGGATTGAAACTGGTCGACCTTGACGAAAGCGGGGTCGACAATGCCTTTCGCGCCGATGTGCTCAAAGGGTTGGGTCAGGCGCAAAAGGCGGTGCCGGCGCGCTGGTTCTATGACGATGCCGGATCGCAATTGTTTGAGGATATCACCGCTCTCGAGGAATATTATCCCACCCGCGCCGAAACCGAGATTTTGCGCGATCATAGCGAGGAATTTGCCGGTCTCATCGCTTCAGGCTGCGCGGTGGTTGAATTTGGCTCGGGCTCTTCGGTTAAAACCCCCTTGCTGCTGCGCGCGATTGATCCGGCGGCTTATGTTCCGCTCGATATTTCGGGCGATTTTTTAAGAGCCGCAGCGCAGGATTTGTCGGACAAATTTCCCGGCCTGCCGGTCCATCCGGTGGAGGCCGATTTTATGCGCCGGGTCGAATTGCCCAAGGCGGTTGAACATCTGCCCAAGCTCGGCTTTTTCCCCGGATCGACCATTGGCAATATGGTGGCGCGCACCGCGGTCGACCTGCTGCGTTCGATGCGCGAGACATTGGGTGTGGGCGCGCAATTGTTGATCGGGATGGATTTGATCAAGGATCGGCAGGTGCTGCTCGATGCGTATGACGATGCGCAAGGCGTGACCGCGCGTTTCAATCTTAATCTGGTGCACCGGATCAACCGCGAATTGGAAGGCGATATCCCGGCAGACCGGCTCGCGCATGAGGCGCGCTGGAACGATGATTACGCCCGGATCGAAATGCATCTGGTGGCGCAAGGCGCGCTCGAATTTGAGGTCGCAGGGGCGCGTTTCACCATGCAGGATGGGGAGACCATCCACACCGAAAACAGCCACAAATTCAACCGCCGCACCGCCAATATGCTGCTATTGGCCGGGGGCTGGGAGCCGCGCATGCGCTGGTTGGACAAAGCGGGGCGGTTTGCGCTGATCCTTGCCTCGGCGCAAGCCGAACGCGGCGCACCATGATTTGTGCCGCGCGGTGAAACCGGCGGCGGGTTGGTGCGTTGGGCGGGGATGGACGACAATCTTCACACCACACATAACGATATCGTGATCATCGGGGCGGGCATGGCCGGCTTGGCCTGTGCCAGCCAATTGATCGCAGCCGGGCGCGATGTGCGCTTGCTCGACAAGGGGCGGGGGCCGGGCGGACGCATGGCGGCGCGGCGTGCCAATGTCGCCGGCCAGCCCAGCGCGTTTGACCACGGGGCGCAATATTTCACCGCCCGCGATCCGGGATT
>JABSPI010000159.1 GCA_013214365.1 Erythrobacter sp. | reverse complement strand
GCGACCACACTAATGCCAACCAAGCAGGCGGCAGCGATAACAAGGGTGGGGTCCATCATCATTGGTTTTGGTCCTCCTTCGTTAGAGATGGGGTTGTGACGGGTTCTGCCTCGCTGGGGGTGCGAAGCGATTCGATTTCGGCGGCGATGCGCGCTCTCTCTTGCGCGCTCAGCGAATTGTTGTCGGTTGCGATCCGTTCGAGCACGTGCACCCGGTCGCGCAATTCCTCGATTTCGCGGCGCGCTTGTGCCAATTCGGCTTTGCTGGCCTCATCGCCGCCGCCAACATAGGTCTCGTTGCCGTCTTCATCGGAAATGATGCCCGCACGCGCTTTGGCCAGCGACACAATGCCCCAGGCAACAATCGCTACAATCGCAACAATCCACCATCCCTGGATCATTGTTTGGCTCCCTTGTCCAATTTCTCGAACTCATGGGTGAGGTGAAAGCCGCTATCGGTGACGATCCGNTCAACATTGCCNAGCCGGTCTTTGACCGCGCCCAATTCGGCGCGCAATTCGGCGTTTTCCTGAGTCAGCAGCGCCACACGCTGCTTCGCTTCGTGGTCGGTGGCCGGCTTCAATGCCTGCCCCCATGCCCCGTCAAGCGGATAGCCATGCTGGATGCGCAGCTTTGTGGTGTAGACCCAGCCCGCAACGCCGGCACCTGCCACCGCCAGGCCGCCCGCAATGATCCACGGCAGGTTGGGGAGAATGATGGCAGCGGCGGGGCTCATTTTTGGGGTTCCTTGGTCTGAATATTAAGCGGCACGCCGCTATCCATTTTTGGGCTATCTGCATTTGCGCTGGTTGATTTGGCATTGCCCGATTTGACCGGCACATCGCGCAAGGCTTCGATTTCATCAGCCAGCGAATAGCCGCGATCGGTGACGATCTTTTCAAGCACGATCATCCTGTCCTGCATCGCATCGAGCTTGTCGTGCAATTCGCGGTTTTCGCTCTTCAGGCGCTCGGTCTCGGCGCTGTTGGCTTGGGGGTTGGCTTTTGAGGTTTTGCCGCCCCATTCATCTTCGAGATCATAGCCATGTTTGGCGCGGATCCAATTGTTGATGATCCACCCACCCATGCTCAAAGCGATGATGGCAATGACAAAGCTGGGTCCTCCGAAATCCATTATGCACGTTCCTTGGTGTTGATGTTGAGCGGAATGCCGCTGTCTTGATTTTCGGTTTCGCGGGTGTCGCGCAGAGCCTCGATCTGGGTTGCAATGTCATAACCACGATCGGTCACGATCCGCTCCAACACCGCGACGCGGTCCGACAGGCTTTGCACCTGGCTGGCATATTGCGCGGCGCGTTCGGCGGTGTTTTCGGCGGTCTTGTCCGCTTGAATTTCGGCCATTTTTTGCTGGTGCTTGGCCCAGATGGCAACGATCGGGATCGATATGGCTATGATCGGTATCATCACCCCAAAATATGCAAAATCCATGAAATTTCCCTCCTGCTTTGGCTGTGCTCAGCGCAATTCTTCGATTTCTTTTGCGGTTCGAAGCGCGGGATCGATTGTGATCTGTTCCAGCACGGCAAGCCTGTCCTGCATTATGCCAACGGTCTCGCGCAATTCGATATTATCTTGGGCCAATTGCGGCGCGGTATCGGCACCGCGCTTGATCTTTGCCATCTCGCGGCGATGCTCAAGGATGGTGTTGATCGTCATCCAGGTGGCGAAGCTGATCAAGGCCACGATCAAGATAGCCGTGATTGTTTCTTCAGATAGCATTGTGTTGATATCCTTTGAGCCGCAATGGCGGACTGTGGTTAGCGCAATTCTTCGATTTCCGCGGTCAGGCGCGGATTGTTGCTGACATAATAGGTTTCGACATCAGCCAGCCGGCGATCGATATCGCGGAACCGGGCGCGGATTTCGCGCGCGGTGCGCTTGGGGCTCTGGCGAACGCGCTGCCAATATTGCTCTTCGCCTTGATCACGGTAGAGGTAAGGCGGTTTTTTCTTGAGCAGAAAACCGGCGATGAAATAAAGCGGGATCGTGAAGGCTCCCATGCCGGGCAGCAGGGTGGCGCCCACCATGCCAAGCCGGACCCAGAATTTGTCAATCCCGGTATATTCGGCGATGCCGGCGCACACGCCCATCAATTTGGCATTGGCGCTGTCGCGGTAGAGCGAGGTGCGGGGGCTATTCACGAGCGGGTTCCTTTCTTTTCTGCGATCAGCTGCTCAAGCTCACGCAATTGTTGATTGTCGGCTTCCTGGTCGGGTTGCAGGCGCTTGACCGGATGGAAGGAAGCGTCATCGGTGGCGACGAGGCGCTCGACGGTATCCATGCGTTCATCGAGGCGCTTGGCGAGGTTGTAGAGCTCCTCGAGCAGCACTTCGTCATCATTGGTGATGGTCGGCGCGGTTTTCCATTTGGTCACGTAATGCAGGATCATCCATGGCAGACCGATCAAAAGACACGGTATGATGAGTAGTTCGGGATCCACCTGTTATTCCCCCTTTTTGTCATTGTCGGCGTCGGGTTTGCCGAGGGCTTTTTTCATTTGTGCAAGCTCGTCATCGATCGCATCGGATCCGGCGAGTGCAGCGATTTCATCAGAGAGCGACGGGCCGCCCTCTTGTCCGATTTGGATCGCATCGGCGCGGCCTTCGGCGTAATCGACCCGGCGTTCGAGCTGGTCGAAACGGGCAAGAGCCTCGTCCGTGCGTTCCGTCGTCATCAATGTGCGCAGCTTCACACGATTTTCTGCGCTTTCGAGGCGCGCTGCGATCTGTGTCTGGCGGCTGCGGGCCTCGCGCAAGCGGTGCTGCAGCTTTTGGATGTCTTCTTCATACGCGCGCAATGCATCGTCGAGCACCGCGATCTCGGCTTTGAGCTGGTCGGCCATATCGGTCGCTTTTTTCTTCTCGACCAATGCCGCCCGCGCCAAGTCGTCACGATCTTTGGACAGGGCCAATTGCGCCTTGTCACCCCAATCGGCCTGCAGCCGGTCGAGCTTCAGCGCGTGGCGCCGCATTTCCTTTTGATCAGCGATCGTGCGCGCTGCGGTGGCGCGGACCTCGACCAGGGTTTCCTCCATCTCGAGGATGATCATCCGGATCATCTTGGACGGGTCGTCCGCTTTGTCGAGCATGTCGGTGAAATTGGCGGCGATGATGTCACGGGTGCGGCTGAAAATGCCCATAAAGGCTACTCCATCAAGGAATGGGTTGGTGCTGGCGCTGCCTGAACCGTTTGGTTGCGACTCGCTGGCATTGTGTGCTTGGCCATAATTCTGCGTCGGAGTGGGGCTGTGACGCAAGGCTTCGATTTCTGCATCAAGCCGTGAGAGCTTGCCTTCGGGCCGGTTTTCGGGCTGGTCTTCAGGGTCGATGCCTTGGTGGACCGGAGCGCTGCCTTTGCCGAACGTGAAGCGCGTTGGGGCGAGCGCATCGTCGTTCTGGGCATTTGCAACTGGAGACTTGCGCTCCGGCCCGAGGGGGTCACCTGAAGATGTTTCGTCCCGATTGGTCACGAGCATTCTCAAGCCAGTTCAACCATCATCGGCAGGCTGCTGCCGGGCTGGCCATAATTGATGTCCTGTGCGGTCATCGAAATCTGGCTGGTCAAAGCGATCATCGCAGTCATGGCGGCGACGCTGGCAAGCGCGGCCTGGCCCAGCTTGCTGCGGAAGAATTCGGCGGTGTACATATCGGTGTCTCCAAGAGGAATGTCTATTTGCCCTCAACCTAGCACTCTACGTGCCAAACTCGGCAAATATATGAAAAATAGTCATTTTCAAAATTTCGACGAAAATGAATATGGTTTCTGTTGCCAAACATTGGGAATTTTTCCTATAGGTTGGCCATGGATCGGGAAAATCAGTTTATCGGCCAATCCGGCGCTTTTCTTGACTCGGTCGAACGCGCCTCGCGCGCGGCCCCGATGAGCCGGCCCGTATTGGTCATTGGCGAACGCGGAACCGGCAAGGAATTGATCGCCGAACGTCTCCACCGCCTCTCCACCCGTTGGGGGGAGCCATTGGTGACAATGAATTGTGCAGCTTTGCCCGAAACCTTGATCGAGGCCGAATTGTTCGGGCACGAGGCCGGCGCCTTCACCGGCGCCACCAAAGCGCGCGCGGGCCGGTTTGAAGAGGCCGATAAGGGCACTTTGTTCCTCGATGAATTGGGCACATTGTCGATGGGCGCGCAGGAGCGTTTGCTGCGCGCGGTCGAATATGGCGAGGTCACAAGGATCGGATCTTCGCGCCCGATCCGGGTCGATGTCCGGATCGTGGCGGCGACCAATGACGATTTGCCGGCTCTGGCGCAGACGGGGGAATTTCGCGCTGACTTGCTCGACCGGTTGAGTTTTGAAGTGATCACCTTGCCCCCTTTGCGGGTGCGCGAAGGCGATGTGGCGGTCTTGGCCGAGCATTTTGCCCGCCGCATGGCGGCCGAGCTTGACTGGCACACCTGGCCCGGATTTGCCGCGCATATATCACAGCAGCTCGAAGATTATTCCTGGCCCGGCAATGTGCGCGAATTGCGCAATGTGGTCGAACGCGCGGTCTATCGTTGGGATGATCCAGAAACGCCGATTTCGCATATCCAGTTTGATCCATTCGACAGCCCATGGAAACCCATCACTCCGCCACACCGCACCAGCGCCGCCGTCTCCGCTCGATCCGTCTTCGCTGCGGACCTGGACGGCGACTCCGACATTGACGTTCTCTCCGCTTCCCCGAACGAGGACAAGGTCGCTTGGTACGAGAATCTGGACG
>JABSPI010000158.1 GCA_013214365.1 Erythrobacter sp. | reverse complement strand
ATCACCGGCGGGCTGGGCGCGGGCGCGCGTCCCGAAGTGGGCAAGGCCGCCGCGGAAGAGACCGTGGCCGATATCGAAGCCATGCTCGACGGGGTCAATATGGTCTTCATCGCCGCCGGAATGGGCGGCGGCACCGGCACCGGGGCGGCCCCGGTGATTGCCGAGGCGGCGCGGCGCAAGGGCGTGTTGACTGTCGGTGTGGTGACCAAGCCGTTCCTGTTCGAAGGCACGCGCCGGATGCGCGCGGCCGAAGCAGGGATCGTCGAATTGCAAAACCATGTCGACACGCTGATCGTGATCCCGAACCAGAACCTGTTTCTGGTGGCCAAGCCGGAAACCACGTTCAAAGAGGCGTTCCAGCTGGCCGATGAAGTGCTCCAGCAAGGGGTGCGTTCGATCACTGATCTGATCGTCAATCCGGGCCTGATCAATCTGGACTTTGCCGATATCCGCGCCGTGATGAGCGAAATGGGCAAAGCGATGATGGGCACTGGCGAGGGCGAAGGTGAGAACCGCGCGCTCCACGCCGCCGAACAGGCGATCGCCAACCCGCTGCTCGACGGAGTCAGTATGCAAGGCGCCAAAGGGGTGATCATCTCGATCATTGGCGGCGAGGATATGACTCTGATGGAATTGGACGAGGCGGCCAATTATATTCGCGATCTGGTCGATGAAGACGCCAACATCATCTGGGGCAGCGCGTTCAACCCCGATCTCGCTAATAAAATCCGCATTTCGGTGGTGGCGACCGGGATTGATGCCAATGCGTCGGGCGATGCCCCGCCGCGTCCGGCCACTCTGACCGAAACCCGCGCGCCCAAACGCCCNGTGCTCGAATTGTCCGANGAAGACCACAGCGAGGCCGATAATGGCGGCGCCGATGTGGGCGGTGATATGGGCGGGGATGCGATCAAGGCCGGCGGGATTGCTGCGACGATTGCGCCCTTGATCGATGATCCGGTGGCTGATGCGATGGCGAGCCCCGAACCTGAACCGGCTCCTGAGCCGGCCCCCGATTCCGTGTTGGAAATGAGCTTGGACGACACGCCCGAGGCGATGGGCGCGGATGATAATGCGTTCGGCGAAGATCTGAGCGATGATTTGGCCAATAATGATTTGACCAGTGATGGCTCGAGCGGCGACAGCCTCGGATTTGGCGCCTTTGGTGCCGTGGATAGCGGCGCTGACGAACCTGACGACGAAGAGGAAGAAGAAGGCGCGATTGCCGAACCGTTCGATCTCACCGGTATGCAAGCCGGCGATGACATGGGCGAAATGGGCGATGACGTCGATGAAATCATCGATCCGCTGGCCGGTTTGCGCGGCGAGCAGGATGATGATTTTGGCGTTCAGGATGATTTGCTGGCCGATGCGGACCGTTTGGCGGCGCGCAATCAGCCGGTTGAACCCGGCGCGCCGGGCAATGCCGATGCCACCGGCGCTGCGCCCGAACAGCCGGCAAGTCCAGCGCCGATCCCGTCCGCCTATACTGGTGGTGCACCCAGCGGCGGCAGCACATTGTTCGAACGCATGGCCAATTTGTCGCGCTCTTCGGGGTCGGATGACGAGGATGACGACCCCGATGGCGACGGCGATGGCAATGACGCGCCCGCCCTGTCGATTCCGCGCTTCCTGGGCCGGCAAAACAACCAGTAACCGCAGCGCTGCCATTAGGGGCGCAACGGTCTGTCGATAAAGCCGTGCCTTTCGCCCGATAGGCTGATCTCAAGGCTGGTATAAACGGCAGATTGCGCTAGCGATGCTGGCGTGAATAGGTTTCGAGCTTTCTGGGTGTTGGCGGCTGTGCCCGCAATGGTTGATGCGCCTTATGGGCTGGCGGCGCAAGGTGTGACCGCGCGCGAAGTGGTCCAACCGCTGCCCGCGCCGCAAGTTCAACGTCTCAACCGTGCTCTGGTCGAATTGGCCCGCCGACCCAATAATGTCGCGGCCATGATCGAGGCGGGCGAGGCCGCCTTTGGAGTTGGCGATTTGGATGCGGCGCGCGGGTTTTTTGCCCGTGTAGTCCAATTTGACCCCGCCAATGGCACGGCCAAGCTAGGGCTTGCACGGGTTTATTTGCAGCAGGGGCTCCCGCTGGATGCGATCCCCTTGTTCAACGCGGCACGCACCAGCGGCGTGCGCGCCGATGCGGTTTTGACCGATCAGGCGCTGGCCTTCGATATGCTCGGCGATCAGGCCAGCGCGCAGGCCGCCTATCTGGGTGTGCTGGAGCGCAATCCATCCGACAATGAAGCACGCCGCCGGTGGGCGGTGAGCCAGGCCATTTCGGGCAATGAGGCCGGCTTTTACAACGCGCTCGGGCCCTTGCTTGCCCAAGGGGATAAAGCGGCTTTGCGTGCGCGGGCTTTTGGCTTGGCGATATTGGGCCAGCCCGACCGCGCCCAAGCGATCGCGCAAGGGGCTATGCCGGGCGAAATGGGCGCGCGCATGGCGCCCTACCTTGCCTATATGGAGCGCCTGACCCCCGCGCAGCAGGCGGCCGCGGCCAATTTGGGGATTTTCCCACGCGCGGCCGATATTGGCCGCGATGATCCGCGCTTTGCCCGGTTTGCTGATGAAAACGCCGCTGATGCGCTGCTCGAGCCAAGGGGCGCGCCGCTGGGTGCGTCAGTGGATGCGCCAGTGAGCAATGAGGCGAACAGTCCGGTGTCGCAGCCAGTGGTCCAGCCTGTGCCAGAGCGCGCGGCTCAATCTACTCCAACACCGGCCCCAACACCCGTTCCCACCCAGACCCCTTCGGCTTCCCCCGCCTCTGCGGCTCCCGCTGCTCTGGCCAGTGTCGATGACGCCTTTGCCGATATTTCAGCCGGCGCCGCGGGCGATCCGCCGGCCTTGGCGGCGAATGGCGCAAATGGCCCGAATGGCGGAGCGGTCGACATCACCACGATTGACATCCCGCGCGAGGTTGAGGCCCCGCCCGAACCGGTCCATCCGCGGCGGATCTGGGTCCAGGTGGCAACCGGGCGCGATCTCGACGCGCTCGGCTTTGACTGGCGCCGTCTGGTCCGGCGTGCGCCCGACCTGTTGGGGGATTTTGAGCCGCATGTGACCCGCTGGGGCGTGGCCAACAGGCTGCTGGCTGGCCCGGTGGACAGCGATGCAGCGGCGCGCGATCTGATCAATGCGCTGGCTGGTAAAGGGATTAAGACTTTTGCCTATACCAGCCCAGAAGGCACGCAAATTCAATCACTTGAAAAGTAAATTGCGGCTCTCCACGGGTTTCTTTGCACAAGCTTTGAACAGGTCAAAACACTTCTCCCCAAGAGGTGCGCGTGGTCCCATTGCCAAATCACACCGCGAGCGGGCATTTCAGCATGAATGTTGATGATGATCCCCATTGGCCCCTTTGGCAGAGCACTATGATGCGAACACAGGAAAGCGATCACCGCCCCGATGATGACGCCGCTCCGGTGGAGATGCTGGCGGCTTTGTTCGATGCACGGCAATGGCAATGCGAAATTGTCTCCGACGATGAAATGGTCGGCGAAGTGCAGGGCAGCTGGGCCAAATATCAATTGCGCGCGATCTGGCGCGAGGCGGACAATGTCCTGCAATTTCTCTGCCTGCCCGATATCCGCGTCGCCAAAGAGAAAAAGCACAGCGCGTTTGAATTGTTGAGCCTCGTCAATGAACAGGTGTGGCTGGGCCATTTCGATATCTGGTCGCAGGGCGATGTCCTGATCTATCGCCACGGCGTCTTGCTCGGCGATGCAGGCATGCTTTCGATCAGCCAGGCGCAGGCTCTGGTGGAAAATGCGATCGATGAATGCGACCGGTTCTATCCCGCGTTTCAATTCGTCTTGTGGGGCGACAAATCCCCGCGCGATGCGCTCGATGCGGCGATGGTTGACGCGATGGGCGAAGCGTGACCATGTGACCGCCTATGCGGCGCAAGAGTGCCGGGCGCTGCATGTGCAATACGCCCCGCATCTCTGGCGCTGCTTGAGAAGCTTGGGGCTGTGAAGAAAGGTTGCGCATGTCCGACACGATGCGGATTTTGATCATTGGGTGCGGCAATATGGGCGGCGCGATGCTGGCGGGATGGCTGGCGGCGGGGATTTCGCCTGATCGGTTTGCCATTTTGGACCCGGCGCTCGGTCACGCGCCCGATGGTGTGGCATTGCACCGCAATGTCGCCGAACTCGAAGCCGCCAAGGCTGAAGGCGCGGATTTCTCGGCGGTGCTGCTGGGCTTCAAACCGCAACAATTGGGCCAGCTCGCCCCCGGTTTCCAACCGCTGACCGGGGGGGATGTGGTGGTCTATTCGCTGCTTGCCGGCCTGACTTTGGATCAGCTCGTCGCCGCCTTTCCCGCCGCGCGCGCGCATGTGCGGGTGATGCCCAACCTGGCCGCGCGGATCAACAAATCGCCGATTATCCTGCATGATCGCGGGCTCGATGCGGGCGCGCGCATGGCGACCTTTGACCTGTTCGATGCGCTGGGCACGGCGGTGTGGTTGGAGGATGAGAGCCAGTTTGATCTGGTCACTGCGCTGGCGGGGTCGGGGCCGGGTTTTGTGTACCGCTTTATCGACGGTCTGGCCAAGGCGGCGCAGGCGCTCGGGCTGGAAGCGGGGCAGGCGACCGAGCTGGCTTTGGCGACGGTTGACGGGGCCGCCGCGCTCGCTGCGCAGGCCGCCGCGTCCGATCACGGCGCGGCAAGTCCGGGCGAATTGGCCGATCAGGTGGCAAGCCCGGGCGGTATGACGCGCGAAGGGCTCAACGTGCTCGACGATGAACAGGCTTTGGTGCGATTATTGACCGCGACCTTGCGCGCGACCGCGGATCGCGGGGCGCAATTGTCGGCTGGCGGCTGATTAGGGTTTGTTAATCATAACACCCCTGAATGTGAACGGATTTCGTCGATTTTGTGCCGGTTTTGCTTGAATTACGCCGCCAAAACACCGATATTGATGCCAGATGGCGCGACAGCCTCGCGCCGGATTTTGGCTAATCCCATGACAGAGAAAGGGATCTTTAATGGCTGATTGGAGAGAACAAGCGCAGGCCGACCGCGGTTTCGGTTCGGTTCCGCGCGCTGGCGGCGACGTTGCCGGCCGGGAAGGGTATGATGAGGGGCTGCGCTCCTACATGCTCTCGATTTACAATTACATGGCATCGGCGGTGTTGTTGACCGGCGTGGTGGCCATGCTGTTTTCGCGCGGCGGTATGGAGTCGCCCGCGGCACAACTCGCGATCAATGGCGGCCTGCTCTATTGGGCGGTTCAATTGTCGCCGCTCGCTTTCATCCTCGCAATGAGCTTTGGCCTGCACAAGATGAGCAAGACGACCTTGCAAATCGTGTTCTGGTCGTTTGCCGTCGTGATGGGGCTGTCGATTTCGAC
>JABSPI010000157.1 GCA_013214365.1 Erythrobacter sp. | reverse complement strand
CCTGCTGATGAACCTTTGCTGGAGAAGGTGTTTGCAAACCTGCCCGGCAATAAGAGCGTTGATCATTGGCTCGAAGTGTACCGCACCCAGGTCGATATTTTCGATGGTCTGTCGACCTTGCAGATGCGCGAATTGATGCTCGATTCCACCTGCTATGCATTTGCGCCGGGCGAAGTGATCCTGCGGCGCAATGAGCCGGGTTCATCGCTGTTCGCGATTGCGCAAGGAAGCGTGGCGGTGGAAGTGAACCCCAACGATCCCTCGATCACTGTGCCGATCGGGCAAGGCTCGATCTTTGGCGAAGTGGGTCTGGTCTCGGGCCGTCGGCGCGGCGCGACCATTCGAGCAGCGCAGGACGTGGTGGTGGTCGAATTGTCGCGCAAAGCGGCGCTCAAACTGATCAGCTCATCCAAAGGCGCCGAAGAGGCGGTGACGCGGATTTCAATTGAACGGCAAATCTTGCAAATGTTTGGCTCCGGCCTGACCCCTGACGACATCGCGCCCTTGGTTGCAAGCGCCGAGAAAATGGAAGTCAAAGCCGGCGAGGTCATCATCACCGAAGGCGCCGATGACAAGGATTTGTACATCGTTCGATTTGGGTCGATGCGGGTTGAAAAGGGCGAGGATGCGACCTTCCTTGGCTTCATTCCGGCGGGCAATTTCTTTGGCGAGATGGCGATCATTGACGGCTCTGTCCGGATGTCGACGGTCAAGGCGGCGATCAAATCCGAAGTGATNCGCCTGCCCGGCGATGGCTTCCTCGACCTGCTCGCCAAAAAACCGCAATTGCGCGAGCGTGCGCAAAGCGTGATTGACGAGCGGCGCCGGTCCAATGCCGAAACCGAACGCGCGCGGGAAAAAGACGATGACGCGCTGGCCAGCTTCACCGGCAGGGCCGGATTCCTGCTCGATCAAGGCATGGGCGAGGCGACCGATGCGCTGTTGATCGATGAACGCTTGTGCATTGGTTGCGACAATTGCGAGCGTGCCTGTGCGGATTCGCATGACGGGCTCTCGCGGCTTGATCGCGAAGCGGGCAAGAGTTTCGCCTATCTGCATGTCCCGATCAGCTGTCGTCATTGCGAACACCCGCATTGCATGACCGATTGCCCGCCCAACGCCATCCAACGCGGCGCCGATGGCGAAGTGGCGATCAATGCCGAAACCTGCATTGGCTGTGGCAATTGCAAAACCTATTGCCCCTATGGCGTGATCAAGATGGAGCCCAAACCCCCGCCCAAACCCAGCCTGCTCAAATGGTTGATGTTTGGCGATGGGCCGGGTCCGGGCGAGGCATCCTATTCCTGGCGCAAGGAAAATGGCGATCCCAACACCGCCAAGAAAGCCGTCAAATGCGATATGTGCGCTGGGATTGACGGGGGCCCGTCCTGTGTACGCGCTTGCCCAACGGGGGCCGCGATCCGGGTGTCACCCGACAAGTTTATCAAATTTTCCAAGATTTCAGAGGACGTTGAGAGCTGATGGCAAGCGTCCCCAACAATCGGTTCAGCCAGGACGAAAGCCGGCGCAATGCCGATCATGTCAGCTTCCTCAAACACCGGGGTTTTCGCTGGCTTTGGATCGCGCTCGGCTTGAGCGTCATCAGCGCGCTTGGCTATATCCTGATTGATCAGGAACCGCGCCCCAATGGCGGCAGCTGGTATGGATACACATTGGGTACGATCGGTCTGGTTCTGATCGTCTGGCTCTCCCTGCTTGGCATTCGCAAACGCCGGATCAGCGAGGGGCAATGGAGCTTGAAGGCGTGGACTTCAGCGCATGTCTATCTGGGGCTGTCCCTAATCGTGATCGGGACGCTGCATACCGGTTTCCAGATCGGGTTGAACGTTCACACATTGGCTTATGTGCTGATGATGTTGGTCATATTGAGCGGGATTTGGGGGGTTTATGCCTATGCCTCGCTGCCCAAGCCGCTTTCGGCCAATCGCGAACAAATGACCCGCGGCGATATGCTTGACGAACTCGCCGTGATCGACCGCCAACTCGACAGCGCAGCACAGCCGCTGGACCGCGCGCAGGCTGATCTGGTGCTCGCGGCTTTGGGACAGGATGTATTTTATGGCGGTGCGCTTGGCCGTTTAACCGGGTCATATCCGGGCTGTCAGACCGCCCAAGCGCTTGCAGGTATTGAACCAGGTTCAAGCGAAGCCGCGCAGGCTGTCAGCGACCTTTTGAGCAAACGCGCCGATCAACTCGGCCAAATCCGCCGCCAATTGCGCACCAAGGCGCTGCTTGAAATTTGGCTGTTCGTTCACATTCCGGCGACAATTGCACTGCTCGCTGCCCTGCTCGCGCACGTGATCAGCGTGTTCTATTATTGGTGAGGACGGCGATATGGCATTCCTGATCCGCACCATAGCAGTGGCAAAATCCGGGCGAGAGATCTCGCGCGACCGCTCGCTTGAAACGGATGAATTGGTGGTCGGGCGCGCGCCCGATTGCGACATCCACTTGCCCGATCTCACGGTCGACTTGCGCCACCTTAAACTCACCGACACCGGCGAGGGAGTGCTGCACGCATCAAGTCTCGGGGAATTGCCCTTTGGCTTGGATGGCACCGAGACGGATCAAGCGGATATCGATCCCGATAATGGCGCAACCATTATTGTGGGCCCGGCAAAGCTCGAAATCTCGCGCGCGGGCAATGATGACGGCTCTGAAAAGAGCATTGCAGACGCCAAGGCACCGATCCAGATCATCATCTCGCAGTCGAAAAAAGCCGCACCGTCAATGGATCCCGCGGCGGGCTTCGGGCTGGCCGGCGCCCTGCCAAGCAAGCGCGGCATGGCATGGGCGTTTGCCGCAAGCATTTTGATCCTGCTGTTGAGCGTGCCGATTGTTACGCATTTGGCTCGCGATACAACGAGCCAAACCCAAGCGATGGCTGGGCAAAGCACCGATCAAGTGCTCTTTGATTCTGCCTGGAATTCAGGCCAACTCAGCCTTGCGCATCACGATTTGGAAGACAATTGCGAAGCCTGTCACACGCAGCCCTTTGTATCGGTTCAAGATTCTGCATGCCTGACCTGTCACGAAGAGCTGGGCGATCACGCCTCTGCCCCACGTCTGGCTCAAGGAATGGCGCCGCTGCCTGCAAGCGAGGCCTGGCAATGGGCCGTGGCGCAAACCTTGGGCCAAGAAGGTCCGGGATCGTGCACGTCATGCCATCTGGAGCATGAAGGCAATGTCCGTCAGCAAGCCGCCACTCAAGAATTTTGCGCCGATTGCCAC
>JABSPI010000156.1 GCA_013214365.1 Erythrobacter sp. | reverse complement strand
GCCATGGTGGGATAGGGGTGGATCGTGCCCAAAATCTTGTTGAGGCCCAGCTTGTATTTCATCGCCAAGGTGTATTCGGCGAGCAATTCGCCCGCATGGCTGCCGACAATGGTCGCGCCCAAAATTGTATCCTTGCCCGGCGGGGTTAGGACTTTGACAAAGCCATGCGCTTCGCTTTCGGCGATTGCCCGGTCGAGATCATCAATCCCGTATTTGGTGACCTCAAATTCGATCCCCTGCTCGCGCGCCTCGGTTTCATTGAGGCCCACGCGGGCGATTTCGGGGTCAGTGAACGTGACCGCGGGAATGACGCGGTAATCGGCCTTGAATTTCTTGAACTGCCCGAACAGCGCATTGACGCTGGCGAACCAGGCCTGGTGGCTGGCGGTGTGGGTGAATTGGTAAGGGCCCGCGACATCGCCGGCGGCGAAAATATTGGGAAATTTGGTCGCCAGATATTCATCCGTCGTCACTGTCGCGTTTGTATCAATGCCCAATTCCTCAAGCCCAAAACCGGTCAAGCGCGCTTTGCGCCCGACCGCCACGATCAATGCATCAAACCCGACCTGATCCTCGCCGCCGGGCCCGTCGACCACGATTGCGCCGTTTTCGACCCGCACCGCCTTATGGCCGGTGAGCACGCGCACGCCTGACCCTTCGAGCGCGGATTTCGCCGCTTCGGCGACATCGGCATCCTCGCGGCCCAACAATTGATCGGCCATTTCGATCTGCGTCACCTCAGACCCGAGCCGCGCCATGGATTGCGCGATTTCGCACCCAATCGGCCCCCCGCCCAACACCGCAAGGCGCGCGGGCGCTGTGTCCATTTGGGCAAAGGCATCCCACATTGTCTCGCTGGTGAGATAGCCGCTTTCCTCGATCCCGGGGATCGGCGGGACGACCGGTTCGGCCCCGCTGGCGATCACAATGGCGCGGGTGGTGAGGCGCTTGCTGCCCCCGTCATTGAGCGCGATTTCAACCGTCCAGGGATCGATGATTTTGCCATATCCCTCGAGCACATCAACGCCCAGACCGGTATAGCGTTCGACGCTGTCATGCGGTTCGATGGTCTTGATGATGTCGCGCACGCGGGCGATGGTCTGGCGAAACGGCACCTGCGGCTGGGCCGGGGTGATGCCATAGCGGTCAGCATGGCGCATAGTGGCGGCGACCTTGGCGCTTTTGATCAAGGCCTTTGACGGGACGCAGCCGGTGTTGAGGCAATCGCCCCCCATATCGCCGGCTTCGATCAAGGTCACTTTGGCTTTGACAGTCGCCCCGATGAGCGANGAGACCAGCCCGGCCGACCCTGCACCGATCACGATCANATTGCGGTCATAGCTTTTGGGCCGTGTGTAGCCGGCATAGACCTTGCGCCGCTGGATAAAGCCAACAATCGCGCGCGCCACCCACGGCACAATCGCCAGCGCCACCAAAGAGCCAAAAATCGCCGGCGACAACACCCCTTCGAGACCGTCAATCTGCGCCAATTGGGTGCCCGCATTCACAAACACCGCCGTGCCCAGCAACATGCCCAATTGGCTCACCCAGACAAAGGTCCATGTCCGGATCCGGGTCAGGCCCATCACCAGATTGATCACGAAAAAGGGGACCGCCGGGATCATCCGCAAAGTGAACAGATAAAACGCCCCGTCGCGTTCCAACCCTTGATTGAGCGCGGTCAAACGGTCGCCGAAACGTTGCTCAATCGTGTCGCGCAAAACATATCGCGACGACAAAAATGCCAAAGTGGCGCCAAGCGTCGATGCAAAGGAGACAAGGATCAGGCCGGTGACCAAGCCAAACAAAGCCCCTGCGATCACGGTCAGGATCAGCGCGCCGGGCAAGGATGCCGCGGTCACCGCCACATAGAGCAGGAAAAACCCGACCAGAACCAGCGCGGCATTTTCCGCGCGGAAGGCTTCGATTTGCGCAATTGTGTCCGAAATTCCCTCATCCGAAAGCCGCTCGTGCAGGCCAAGTGAGAAAAAGGCCGCAATGAGCGCGCCCAGAACAGCAAGAATGGCAATTTTCTTCATCAGTGACCCTTTGGCGCGGTTGGTGTCCCGTTCGCGGCGTGGCGGTATTTGGTTACGCGCGGCGGAATCACATTGGCTTTGCCAGCGCGGCGTAGGATGACAGCCAGCGCATATCAATGGCATGTTTGAGCTTGGCGGCCATGCGGCCCTGATATGCAAAGCGGCCATAACTCGCGATGGCCTCCCCCCGACCGGTGGAGATCAGGTAGAGTTGGGCTGTGCGCGGCGTGTAGCTCTGGCGCGGCTCTTGGCCTTTCATGACCGCGCGCAAATTGGCGGCGAGAACCGGCCCTGTATGCACCGCATTCACGCCTGAACGGGTCACCTGTCGGTCGGTGCGCGAGGCGACATCGGCGCTTGCAAAGATATGCGGATGCGAGACCGAACGCTGGTGCCGGTCAACCGCGATGAAGCCCTGATCATCGCATGCAAGCCCTCCCAGGCCCGGCCATGCAGGCGCGCCCGATCCCAAAGCTGCGACCACCACATCAACGTCATAGGGCGTTCCAGATGCCACGATCTGTCCGTTTTCAAAGCGCGCATCCGCGCTCAGACATTCAAGGCCTTGGCGCGCCAGCTCATCGCCGACTTTGGCCACCACCGCAGGCGAGAAACCGGGCAGCAAGCCATCATTGCCGGTGATCACAACAATCTCGGCCGAGCGGTCCAACCAGGCAGAATTGCGCAGGGCAAAAGCCAGCTCGACCCCGCCCGCGCCCCCGCCAATCACAGCGATGCGCTTGGCGGCCTGATCACCGCTCAACCGCGCCTCCAACCGGTCGACAAAGCTCTCAATCGGCCGGACATCGATGAGGCGCGGATCCTCCCCCAGAATGCGCGCCGCCTGCCCCACGCCGCCAGTGTCGATCGAGGCGATATCGAAGCTTAGAGGCTCGCCTGCATCGCTGGTGACCTCTCGCGCCCCGGCATCGATCGCCCGGGCGCGGGCCGGGATGAACGTGACACCGGCCGCCCGGGCAAGGCCAGCCAGATCGACCAGCCCCATATCGCGCGCATATTGTCCGGCAATCCATCCCGGCACTGTGCCTGAATAGCGCAAATACGGGTGCGGGCTGAGCAAGGTCACCTGTTCGCACGGCAAGCCATGGCGAATGCAATCGGCCAGCACCGCAAGCTGTGCATGGCCGCCGCCAATAAGCAGAAGATGCCGCGCGCGCCTCAGGTGTTTTGCCGCCCTTCGATCAGCCGGTCGACCAGAGACGGATCAGCCAGCGTCGATGTATCGCCCAGCGATCCAAAATCGTTTTCGGCAACCTTGCGCAGGATGCGGCGCATGATCTTGCCCGAGCGGGTCTTGGGCAGGCCGTCGGTGAACTGGATCTGGTCAGGGGTGGCGATCGGGCCGATTTCCTTGCGCACATGAGCGCGCAAATCGGCATAGAGTTCATCCGAACCCGCCTCGCCAGCATTCAAGGTCACATAGCAATAAATGCCCTGCCCCTTGATGTCATGGGGATAGCCAACCACCGCCGCCTCGGCGACTTTGGCATGCAGCACCAATGCGCTTTCCACCTCGGCGGTGCCCATACGGTGGCCCGAGACATTGATCACATCGTCCACCCGGCCTGTGATCCAGTAATAGCCATCCTCGTCGCGTTTGCAGCCATCGCCGGTGAAATATTTGCCGGTGTAAGTGCTGAAATAGGTCTGCTCGAACCGCTCGTGATCGCCATAGACGCTGCGCGCTTGGCCGGGCCAGGATTGGGTGATGCACAAATTGCCCTCGGCCGCGCCTTCCAGAACGCCGCCATCATTGTCGACCAATTGCGGGCGCACACCAAACATTGGCAGGCCCGCACTGCCCGGTTTCATATCGTGCGCACCGGGCAATGTGGTGATCATGCAGCCGCCGGTCTCGGTTTGCCACCAGGTGTCGATGATCGGACAGCGCCCCTCGCCCACGACATCGAAATACCACCGCCAGGCCTCGGGATTGATCGGCTCGCCCACACTGCCCAGCAGACGCAGCGATGACCGGTCGCGGCTGGTCACGAAATCATCGCCTTCGCGCATCAAGGCGCGGATCGCGGTGGGCGCGGTGTAGAGGATCGAGACATTGTGTTTGGCAACCACATCCCAAAACCGCCCGTAATCGGGGAAATTGGGCACGCCTTCGAACACGATCTGGGTCGCCCCGTTCAATAACGGGCCATAGACAATATAGGAATGCCCCGTCACCCAGCCGATATCGGCGGTGCACCAAAACACCTCGCCAGGCCGGTAATCGAAGATGAAATTGAACGTGGTCGCGGTCCACACGCCATAGCCGCCGGTTGTGTGCAACACGCCCTTGGGCTTGCCGGTCGACCCTGATGTGTAAAGGATAAACAGCGGGTCTTCGGCCGCCATCGGTTCGCATGGCACATCGGTGTCCGCGCGCACATCATGGAACCAGTGATCGCGCCCGGCCACGATCGGCACGTCGCGCCCGGTGTGTTTGACCACCAGAACACCGTCAACCTCCACCCCGTCAAGCGCGAGCGCGGCATCGACATTGGCTTTGAGCGGCACGCTCTTGCCCCCGCGCAATCCTTCATCCGCGGTGACCAAAAAGCGGCTTTCGCAATCGATGATCCGGCCTGCCAAAGCCTCGGGCGAGAACCCGCCAAACACAACCGAGTGAATGGCACCGATCCGCGCGCAGGCGAGCATCGCGGTCACCCCTTCGATCACCATCGGCATATAGATCGTGACCCGGTCGCCTTTGCCCACGCCCATAACCTTGAGCGCATTGGCCATTTTGATCACTTCGCGGTGCAGCTCGCGATAGCTCAGCTCGCGCCCCGGGCTGGCGGGATCGTCGGGTTCAAAAATCAGCGCGGTGTCATCGCCGCGTTGGTCCAGATGGCGATCAACCGCATTGTAGCACAGGTTCAACTCGCCATCGGCGAACCATTTGATATCAACCGGATCATAGGACCAATTGCCGCCTTGCGTGGGCGGTTTGGTCCAATCGAGACGCTCGGCCTGTTCGAGCCAGAAACCGTCCGGGTCAGCGATCGAGCGCTCATACATGGCGGAGTAGAGCACACCGCTGCAATGGCTTTCATGATCGTTTTGAGGACGTGCGACAAATCCCGACATTATTCTCTCCCTATTCGCGCCCCCCTTAGAGCGCGTTTGGCCCGCCTGTCTACGCTCTACTTGGGAGGGGAGCGTTCGGCTTGTTCCAGCGCGGCGGGCGTGTCGATATCGATCAACCATTGCGCCGGACATGGCACAACCACGCCTTGATGCAGGAGCGCGCGCGCCCCCTGATCGCCGCGGGCGCGTTGCAGATCGCCAAAATGGGCCGCATCAAAGATTGCCGGCGGCATGCGCGCATCATGCGTGGCCGACACCGCAATCGGCGCGCCTTGGGCAAAACGGGCGCGCAAGCTGCGAAAATGGCGGCGCGGCACGAACGGCATATCCGCCAGCGCAATCAACAATCCCGCACAGCCCGCCTCACCGGCGAGCGCCGCGGCCAGCGCAAGCGATGTGCCCATCCCGGCATGCGCCGCGTTGTTGACGGCGACCTCGAGACCATTTGCGCGCCATGCCGGCTCACACAGATGCCCGGCCTGTGATGCGATCACCCACGCCTTGGCAAAATCATCGCGGGGGATGGCGCGCACCGCATGCTCGCCCAGCGCCGCGCCGTGGAGGCTTTGCGCCAATTTGTCGCGCGCGCCGAAACGCTGCGATGATCCGGCGGCCAAAACCGCCACCGCGATCGCCGGTTCAGCCAAGAGCCGCCTCGAAATCGGTGTGCTGATAGGCTTTGATCACCTCGGCCAGCGTTGACAGGGCAAGCGTGTGCGGATCNCGCGAGGAATGGAACAGGCCGATGGGCGCATGGATCGCGGCGATGGCAGGCGCGCTGACCCCGCGCGCCAAGAGCGCCTCGCTGCGAAAGGCATGGGCGCGGCGCCCNCCCATCGCGCCAAGATAGAAATGCGGCATGTCGAGCGCGCGCGCCATCAGNGCGATTTCCCAATCGTGGTCGTGGAACAGGAAAATTGTCGCGGTCCATGCATCGCTCGACAACAATTGGGTCTGATCGATCCGGGCCAATCGCTGGGCCGGGATGGCGCGGGCCTCCAGATCGGCAAGGAGCGCTGCATCAGGGGTCAGAACCGAGACCGCGCAGCCGGTTTCAAGCGCGAGCCGGGCCAAAGCCTCCACCCCTGCGCCATGGCCGACAATCTGGAGCCGGGGCGCGGGCCAATAGCCAAAGCTCCACCGCCCCCCTTGCGCCAGCGGGGATGGCGGTCGCCACGCGTCAATATGGCGCAATTGCGTGCCATCATGGGCAAGCGCAAAGGGCGCGCGCCGCGCGATCGAGGCCAAAGCGGCATCAACCACGCCTCTATCCGTGCACAATCTATCCGCGTCCGGTGTGCCCGCGTGCAGCGGTTGGAAATGCACATCCAAGCCCCCGCCGCAGGGCAATTTTATATCGAGATAGGGCGATCCAGCGCCAAATCGCACAATCCGCGCCGCGCCATGATCGAGCGCATCCAGCGCCTCTGCCACGACCGCGTTTTCGATACAGCCCCCCGATAGCGACCCGGTGAAAGCCCCATCGCGCGCAACCCCCATCAAGGTGCCCGGATTGCGCATCGAAGACCCCTCGACCGCGCATACAGTGACCAGCACGCATGGCTGCCCCTGCGCCAGCCGGGCTTTGAGAAAGGCAAAGATGTCTGCAAAATCCATGTTCGATCCCAGCCCGTTTATGCCCCTTTATGCCCGTTTAAGCCTATGTTGCCAGGCTCCTGCGCTCAATCGCTTTGCGCGGCAAGATAGGCAATGATTGCGGCGCGGGTTTCAGCCTCGCGCACAGTGCCGCGGCGCATTTCCGATCCCGGAATATAACCCGAAGGATCAGCCAGAAACGCATCAAGGCTCTGCGCGTCCCACACCACGCCGGATTGCGCGAGCGCATCGCTGAACGGGTAGCCGGGATAGCGGCCCGCTCTGCGCCCGATCACCGCGTATAAATTGGGTCCGGCCGATGACGGCGCGCCCTTGGCGATCGAATGGCAGCCCTTGCAGCGGAAATAGGCCTCCTCGCCGCGCTGAACCCATGCGGGATCGAGCGCAGGGGTGCGCGCCGGGGTGCGCTCGGGTTTGGGGCCCATTTCGGATGCCGGTTCGGATGCAGGCTCGGACCTCGCCGCCGCGCCCATTTCCGCACTCGCAGCCGCGCCCACACCTGCGCTCACACCTGCTCCGGCGCATCCCGCGCCCAAAACCGGCGCCCCGGCCAGCACCGCCGCAATCAGCAAAGGCCGC